>JAQTVL010000430.1 GCA_028706835.1 Phycisphaerae bacterium
CCAGACGTTCCTGCCGGACGACCACATTGTCGACTGGCCTGACCTGCCGATGCGGGGTTTCCATCTGGATATGACCTGCCAGTCGCTCTCGTTCGAGTATGTCTGCTCGCTGCTGGAGCGGATGGCCGGCCTGAAGTACAACGCCCTCCTGCTGGAATGGGGCGACAAGTTCCCCTACCAGGGGCACCGCACGTTATCGCACCCGGACGCCTTCACGACCCGGCAGGTCAGCCAGCTTCTGGAATTGGCTGACGGGCTGGGCGTCGTCGTCATCCCGCTGGTGCAGACGCTGGGGCACGTGGAGTTCATCCTGCGGCACCCGCAGTTCGCCCACCTGTCGGAGATTCCGGGCGAAATATCCCAGTTGGCGACGGGGCATCCGGAGTCGCTGATCCTGGCCAAGCAACTGGTCGACCAGTTGATCGAGAGCCACCCGAATAGCCCGTACATCCACCTCGGGGCCGACGACACGACGCAGCTTGGGGCGGGGATCTCGGCTGAGCAGGTGGCCCGCAAGGGCAAGAGCCTGGTGTGGGTGGAGTATATGAACGTGGTCTGCCGGCACGTGCAGGCCCGCGGGCGGACGCCGATCGTCTGGGACGACATGCTGCTCGGCCATCCGCAGGCGCTCAACCGGTTCACCCGCGACTGCCTGCTGATGCACTGGAACTACAGCGCGACCGAAGCCGTGGCGGAGGACTACTTCCAGCCGGGCATCGGCCGGGTGAACGCCCGCAGCTACAAGACGCTGGAGATCGACCTCCGCGAGCGTTACGAGCGGTTCTGGTCGATGGGCGGCGCCAAGCCGCCGCGGACGTTCTTCACGCAGGCGCCGGTGGCCTACCTCCAGGAGGCGGGCTTCAAGGTGATCCTCGCGCCGTCGGTTCGCAGTCAGGGCGACAGCTACTCGGCGCCCCGGGTCCGCCAGCACATCGCCAATTGCTTCCAGATGGCGCAGGCGGCGGCGCAGCACGGCAGCCTCGGCATGATGGTGACAAGCTGGTCGGTCCGGCGAACGCCGATCGAGGCCACCGTACCGGCGCTGATCGCGGCCGCGGAGGCCGCATGGAACGGCGGCCGGGCGGCCCGCAGCCTCGACGCCCAGTTGGCCGGCGAGATCGCCGCCCGCCGGGCGCCGGACCTGATCAAGACGTTCGAGCTGATCGGTCGGTCCGGCATCGCCATGCTCAACGGCATCGCGACGGACGCCAGCGCCTGGGACCGCCGTCGCGAGCGGTGGGGCATCGCCCCGCTGATCGGGCGGATTCGCAAGGCGGACATCCACAGCCAGACCGCGTCGTCTGAGGCCGTCAAAGTGGCCCGCGCGGTGCAGCGCGAATCGAGAACCGCGCTCAATCGGCTAGCCCGCGTGACCACCGCGCCGCGAATGCATCCGACGCTGATTCCAGCCTGGCGCTACGCCGCCCGCGAGACCGGGCACAAGGCGGCCCACTGGCTCTACCTGTGGCAGTTGCTGCGGTTCGTGCGCGTGGACCGGGGCAGCGCCGAGACGCTGGCCCGCCAGGGCGCCGCGCTGCTCGAGGACATTCGCCGCTGCATGCGGGAATTCAAGCGTGCGGTCGGCCCGTCGCTGGCCGGCTCGGGGCTCGAGGAAGAGCTCGACGTACACTTCGGCAGCGAGGCCAGGCTGATCCGCCGAGTCGTCCGCACGCTCCGCTCCCGCCAGCCGCGGATCGGCATCCGGGGCGAGTTGGCGGAGATGTTCGGCCTGCCGGACCCGGGGGAGAAGGAAAGACAATAGAGGGGGCGACCGGGAGAGTGGGCGAGGGGGCGAAAAAGACAATCGTCGGCGATCGACTTGTCGTTTCGCGGAGTCTTCAGGTCCCATTAAACCCTTGCGGTTTAAGGTGATCGTCCTTACGATTTGCCGTTTCTGGTTTTTGGGTTGCAGGGCAGGGGATAGAACAAGGAGCTTTTGCCGTGACTGACAACAAACCGTGCCGTTGCGGGTCCCACCTATTCACCAGCGAGTCGGTGACCATGGGCCATCCGGACAAGGTGGCCGACCAGGTTTCCGACGCGATTCTCGACAGCTTGCTGCGGGTCGACGCCCATGCCCGCTGCGCAGCCGAGACGCTCGTGACGACCGGCCTGGTAGTGCTGGCCGGCGAGGTGACCGTTCACAATCACGAGGCCGAGGAGGCGCTGGCCGAGGTCGACGCCACCGCCCGCAACACGATCCGCGACATCGGCTACGACGACCCGTCCACCGGTTTCGACTACCGCAGTTGCGCCGTCGTGCGGACGATCCACGGGCAGTCGGCTGACATCAGCCAGGGCGTGACCGCGAACCGCCAGAAGAAGAAGGCCCAGGGCGCCGGCGACCAGGGGTTGATGTTCGGTTTCGCCTGCGACGAGACCAAGTCCCTGATGCCCATGCCGATCCAGTTGGCCCACCGGCTGGTCGAGCGGTTGGCGGAGGCCCGCCAGCAGGGCGAGATCAAGTGGCTCCGCCCGGACGGCAAGAGCCAGGTGACCATCGAGTACGAGAACGGCAGGCCGAAGCGGCTGCACACCGTCGTCCTGTCCACGCAGCACACCGAAGACGTGATCGACCCGAAGACGAGCAACATGTCCGACAAGGCCCGCAAGATTCTGATCGAGAAGATCATCAAGCCGGTCGTGATGGCGGAGCAGCCGGAGTTGTGGAACAGCCGCGTGGCGTTCCACGTGAACCCGACCGGGCGATTCGTCGTCGGCGGCCCGCACGGCGACACCGGGCTGACCGGCCGGAAGATCATCGTCGATACCTACGGCGGCCGAGGCTGCCACGGCGGCGGGGCGTTCAGCGGCAAGGACCCGTCGAAGGTCGACCGCTCGGCGAGCTACATGGCTCGCTACGTCGCCAAGAACGTGGTCGCAGCCGGGCTGGCCACCGCGTGCGAAATCCAGCTCTCCTACGCCATCGGCGTGGCGGAGCCGATCAGCGTCCTGGTCGACACCGAGGGCACGGGCCTGGTGGATCGGGAGCGGCTGGCGGAGGCGGTGTGCAAGGTGTTCCCGCTCACGCCGGAAGGCATCATCGAGCACCTGGACCTGCTGCGTCCGATCTACGCGAAGACCGCCCGCCACGGCCACTTCGGCCAGAAGGGCAAGGACTTCACGTGGGAGCGAACCGACAAGGCCGCCGAACTGCGCAAGGCGCTGGGGATGTAAGGCGTCCGAATACGTGTGTACATCAAGAAGCCCAGGGAATGCATTCCCTGGGCTTTCTTACGTACACGAAGAATCTTACCGTTGGTTGGCGATGAACACTTCGAGGACCGCGGCGATTTCGCCCATGGAGTCCTTGACCGGCACGAAGAGTTCAATGAACGCCGGCGCCCTCACGCCTCGAACGCTGACGCTCAGTCCGCGCCGGGCAGCGATGGTCGCGCCGGCGCTGCCGGCCGCACCCGTTGATCGCACCACGCCACGCGAATTACCATGGAAGAATCCTCCGGGGGCCCGGTCAGTGAATCCCCGCTTCACGGAAAGCCTGCCGCGCCGCCGATCGCATTGCACTGCGGCACGGGATAGGCTATCCTTCCGACCGAGGAGGCCCTGATGACAATGACAACCCCGCGCACGAAATCATGTTCTCTGCCAGCCGCAAGAATCCTGCTCGCGTTCAGCCTGTTGCTGCTGGCCCCCGAGGCCTGCGTCTGGGCGCAGACCACCCAGGGCGACGGAGCGAAGGAGAAGCCCAAGCCCAACCCGAAGTTGGCCGATCTGGCGGACAACACGGTCATGGACCTGGGCGCATTTGTCTGGGAGAAGCCCGCCGGCGAGCCGGCCACCGGGTGTGTCACCGACTACAGCGGCATGACCTACGACCCGCACAATGACCGCATCCTGCTGTTCGGCGGCGGGCATGCCACCACGTTCACGGATGCGATCTACGTGTTCAGTTTCGCCGACCTGAAGTGGAGCTCGCTCTACAGCCCGACGCCCGCGAAGTTCTACACGAAGGACAACATGGACCGCGGCTTCTGGAAGGCGGGGGCAGCCGGCAAGTATCCCCGGCCGGTGGGGCGGCACACCTACGATCTGCTGGTGGTCCCGGACGACCGGGAGGAACTGCTGGTGCTGATGAACGGCTGCGGCCCGTCGGCTGTGGCGCCGGGGTTCGGCTACTGGGGCGGCGCCAGCGGGAGCTACGACTTCAAGACCGGCCAGTGGCGGATCATGCCGCCCTCGCCGTTCGGCGGCTACGGCGGGGTCGCCGAGTACGACCCGGTGTCGAAGAAGGTGATCGGGACGGTTGGGCAGATCGTCTCGATCTACGATCCGGAGAAGGGCGAGTCGAAGGCGATACTGGGCGACATTTCCGACAAGCACAAGGTCAGCGGCTATGCGGGCACGATGGTCTACTTCCCGCCGGACCAGAAGATGTACGTCATCCCCGCGTCCAAGAAGGTCTGGTCGCTGGAACTGGACCGCACCGCCTGGGGCAAATCGAAGATCGCCC
>JAQTVL010000431.1 GCA_028706835.1 Phycisphaerae bacterium
CGTGTCTGCCGGCGTTGCCGGCATGGACGGCCAGGCCAGCCCCTACAAAGCCGTCACCCAGATCGTCCAGGCCGCCGATCGCGCCACCTACGCCGCGAAGGCCGCGGGCCGGAACACCGTCCGCATCTTTTCCCCCAAGCCGCGCAAGCCGGCCGACGCCGACCCCGCCTTAGCCTGACCTTGCCACCATTTCGCCGCGTTTCGCCACGTTTACCCGCACGACCGAAGGTCGGCGTTGGGGGCCGCCTCTTTCCCCTCCCTTCGGGGGAGGGAAAAGACAAGGGCGGCGCGTTGCGAATTCGCTGCGACGGGCTTGGGGGGCGGGGTGAGGGAAAGCGGGGCCTTCGTCCCACGCACTCCAAAAGCCCCGCTGGCCGGGGCGGGGAAGGGCGGACACGACCCTTCGAGTGCGATCAGGGCGGGCGACGTTCGGGTTCTCCGGGCCACTTGATCCGGCAGTTCAACTATAGGGATGCGACATGGAGCCAAAACCAGTCCGGCGACGAGGCCAGGCTGCCCGTGCCGCCGGCGATGGACACGTTGCGGTTGCAGACCGTCTGAACGGCCCAAATGAGAATGATTCGCAGGTTGCGGGGGCGAATTGCAGACGGGGCGATTTGAACGCAAATAAGGGTGTAAAGGGCAGTATTCTCGGACATTTAAGTTCCGGTTTTCACTTGACGGACCCCGGATGTTCCGGCATCATGCAATTTCAGTGCGGCAGTGTAGGCTGGGGTCGGTGGGTCGCCGAAGGCTGACGAGGCGGCGATAGGGAATTGTGTAGGCAGTTCGGCACAAGGCCGATGGCTGAACGGACTGGATGATCTCGGTAGCCGCCTTTGTCGGGCGGCGAGCCCGCTGAACGATCCTGCTTTCTTTCGGTGATCGCGGGCGCCTGGTAATAGCGGTCAAACGAGGGCTGGATGGAATGCGTCCGCGAAGGGCGGTAAGGAGCGAGTCATGCGTGACCCGGTTGGTCGGAGAGTGATTTCTGGTCGCACGGGACAGTCCTTATTCGAGCCGCTGGAAGACAGACTCCTGCTGTCCTATACGGCCACCGTTTGGACCGCTCCGAACGTGGATCGGGCTCAGTTGGGGACGAGCAACTATACCTTCCAACTCCACTTCGTTGGCAACGCCGCCGGCGACACCCTCAATACCGCGAGCCTCCGCTCTCAGAGCGTGCAACTGAATGGTCCGGGCGGCGTGTTCCAGGCGGCGCTGACCGGCCTTCGCGTCGTATCGCCCATCTACCGCACCTCTCGGACGCCCAGGCCGGCTGTGCTGCCGCCTTTCGAATACGTTGCCACCTATTCGGTGCTTGCTCCGGGCGGCTCGTGGGACGTCGGCGATAATGGGCAATACGTTGTCAGCATGTTGCCCAACATGGTCTTCGACTCGCTGGGCGACCCGGTAGTCTGGGCCGGCGGGTCCGTGGCCGCCAAAGGGTCCCTGTCACTCGCCGCTCAGCCGATAGATCTACAGTCCCTGACGATCATTGACAACTTGGGGAATACTCAGACGTTAGTGTTTTATGACCCCGGCATCACCCACACCCCGCCTCCCACTGTGCCCGACCCCGTGCAAAACCCGACGACCGTGTGGGTACCGATCGGTGCGAGCACGATAGCCACGGCTACGAACCTGATGAACAGGATCAACGGCGACATTAATGACTTTGGGGCCGGCCAGGCACACGACCCGTTTGTCAATATCTTTGCGAGCATGGGCCTCGGCGCTGTGGTCACTCTTACGTGCAAGACCGTGGGGGCTGCCGGAAACGCGGTTCAGGTCCTGGGCGTGGTCAATGGTATGACGATCGTTCCGTTTTCGGGTGGCAAGACGGATGTAACGGACGTCTTCGCGGTCGTTATGGATGCCTGGCAGTTCGGCACCGGCGGCACGACCTCCGGCCTGGGGTTGCAGAACGGCAAGAACGCTTCCCGAACCGCGGTTTTTCAGGATGTCGACGGAACGGTAGTCACGGCCAAGATGACTGGCCCGGGTTATGCGCAGATCAACTGGGCCCCCGGGATTCCGGGCGTGACGCCCGACACCTATACACTGAGCGTGCCGTACCAGGAGACTATCTTCACCTACGGCGCCACGACCCTGACGTTGCCGACCGCTACCAGCGGCAGCACCATCACGCTTACCACCAAGAAGTCGCGGCTGGCTGGCGGCAACGCGACGTTCGACGTGTCGGGCATTTCCTCGTACATGCCGATCAAGGCGCTCAATGCCAAGACCACCAACCTCACGGGCACGCTCGCGCTTCTGGCCCCGGTCAACCTGGGCGGCTTGGACCCTGACGACGGACTCACGCACCAAGGCGCTATCAGCCAGATCACGTTGGGGAACGTTGCCAACAGCGCATGGGCGATTCCAGAAGTTACCTCCCAGTTCTCCAAGTTGTCCCTGACGGCCGGGCAACTCAGCAACACTTCGATCGATTCGGTACACCCGTTCTCCCTGATCCAGGCCAACGCCTGGCTGGCCGGCGGCGGCGCGAGCAGCATCACCACGCCGTTCATCAACAAACTCACCATCAAGGGTAACTTGGAAGCGAACCTGACCCTCACGGGGGCAGACGCCCTGGGGTCGATGGGGATGATGACGGTGACCGGGTGGTATCGGGGCCAACTCCTCGCCGAGGGGAACCTGGGTCCGATTACCGTCGGCGGGCTGGATTCAGCCAACATTATCGCCATCGGCGGGTCAACGTCGTCCGGGTTTGTGTTCAACTTTGCCGCCGCCGATGCGGGGACGCTGGGTGGGACGTTCACCAGCCAATTGACCATCGCCAGTCTGACCGTCAAGGGGATGGGCGGCGCCGATTCCTACATCAACTCGGATATTGCCGCGTTCAATATGGGCAAGATCGTAGTGGCGAACGTCAGGCCGATCAACGGCGGAACGGAGTTCGGGGTGGTCGCTCACTCGATTGCGTCCTACACTCGGACGTTCCTGAGGGCCACGCAATTCCGGGCGACGAACCTTCTGGGGACCGTTCCGGTCGTGGTGGACACGGTCGCCCCCGATTATGTGTGCAGGTTGGTGTAAGCAGTGGGGGGCGACTGTACCCCCTTGGCCGTTCTTGGTTGGAGTCTGGCTCCGGTGCTGTAACGGCAGTCACGGGGCCGTCGACATCAGGAGGATCACATGGCTCGTTCTCGCCGATTCGCTGGTCGCAAGACGAAGACACGTCGCCTGGCTCCGATGACACCGGTGGAACTCCTCGAGCCCCGGCTGATGTTGGCGGGCCTGCCGCCGCAAGCGGCTCTTTTTGTGGGCGACGTATTGGCGGCTGGCGGCTCCGAGCACGCCTTCTACGTCACCTATACCGATCCGGACAGCCCTGTCGACGTATCGACGTTCGACAGCCAGGATATCCGCGTCACCGGGCCGAACGGTTACAACCAGCTTGCCGCCTTCGAGTCGCGCAGCAGCAATATCGACGGCTCGCCACGGACGGCCTACTACAAGATCACGGCGCCGGGCGGGTCCTGGGACGTTACCGACCTCGGCGTGTATTCCGTCTCTCTGGAGGCGAACCAGGTATGCGACCCCGGTTTCGTCTACGCGGCCGCGGGGCTGCTGGGGACCTTCCAGGTGCTGGTGACCGACGTGACCCCGCCGACGGCTGCGGCAACGGCGGCCACCGTGGACAACAGCAACACCATCTTGGACAGCAGCACGCCGTACCAATTCACCGTGACCTACCATGACAACGTTGCGGTCAAGACCTCGACGATCGCCGCCGGCAACGTTCTGGTCACCGGGGCGGGGTACCCGCCGGGCGGCCAGGCGGTGACGCTGGTGTCCGTCGATGCGTCCGATGTGCGGAACGTCGTTGCGACCTTTCAGGTTACGCCTCCTGGCGGCACGTGGGCTGCTGGAACGAACCTGTACGACATCGTCATGCAGGCCGACCAGGTGACCGATACGTCCACCCTCGCCGATCCGACCTACGGGACGCCCGGCCTGCGAGTCCCCGGAGGAATCATCGGCTCGTTCCTGGTCAACCTCAGCAACGCGCCGACTGCGACCGTTACGGCCAGCGATGTCAGCCCTGGCGACCTCGGCAAGACGATCTATTCGTTCCAGGTCAACTACACCGCGATGGCCAAGACGGGCGTCACCAACACGATCAGCATTGCGTCGGTCAATGCCGGCAACGTCAAGGTCACCGACGGCGGCGTAACGCTCAACCCGTTCACCTACTCGATGGCGGCCCCGGCGGGCAACGTGCTGACCGTCACCTACTACGTCGTGCCGCCCGGCGGGTCGTGGGATGTCGCTGACAGCGGGACCTACACCGTCGCCCTCGGCGCGACGCCCGTGCAGGACTCCATGGGCAGCCCCGTAACCACCGTCTCCACGCCGAACACCTTCGACTGCGCCTTCGACGTCACCAACCCGAGGGCGCGGCTGATCGCTCCCTCTCTGACCGCCAGCCTCAATC
>JAQTVL010000432.1 GCA_028706835.1 Phycisphaerae bacterium
TGACGATCAGCACGTTTCGCTTAATCAGTTCGGCGGTCAGCGTGTTCGTGTATTCGTCCATCTTCGACTTGGGGTTGTTGCACCCGACGATGCCGACCACGCCTTTGATCCGGCCCTGCATGATCGCATCGTTCAGCGGGCGGAAGCTCGCCCGGTAGGTGCCGCCGAGCATGTACTTGATCGCCTGCACGCTAAAGCCCCCGACCAGCGGCGACTTCTGCGGCGGGATCGCCACCTTGCCCGCATCGCGCTGCTTGAAGTTGTCGATCGCCTGCTTGAGCAGCTTCTTGGCGCAGTCGTAGGCGTGCTCTTCGTCGAACGCTTCGTGCTGGGCGCCGATCGTTTTGGCGATGTCGCTCGTCGAGACGACGATGGTGTGGTAGGCTGCCGCCACCGTCGGCAGGCTGGGCATGCAACACTGCACGTCGATGATCATCATCTCGATCGCGCCGGTCAGGATCGCCAACTCCTGCTGAAGGAAGTTGCCGGCGACGGGGATGCCGTGGCGGATGAGAATCTCGTTGGCCGTGCAGCAGATGCCAGCCAGCGTCACGCCGTCGGCGCCGGCGGCCTTGGCGTAGTTGCGAATCTCCGGGTCGATCGACGCGGCGGCCAGCATCTCCGACAGCGCCGGCTCGTGGCCGTGGACGACCACGTTCACCGTCTTTTCGCCAAGGACGCCGAGGTTGGCCTCGCTGCGGACCGGGGCCGGCGTGCCGAACAGGATGTCCGACACGATCGTGGCGATCCGCGAGCCGCCCCAGCCGTCGGCCAGCGACGTGCGGAAGGCGTGCATCAGCAGGTTGCGATAATCGTGATCGACGCCCATCGTGCTGCGGTGCATGCACTCGACCACCATGCGGTCGATGCCGGCCGGCTCGATGCCCTGGGCCTTCCACACGCCCTGGCGGTTCAGCGGAGCCAGCGTGAGCGTCTTGAGCGATGCTTCCTGGCTGGTGAACTCCGCGAGGAACAGGTCGGCCAGTTCGAGCGCGACATCGTTGGCGGCCCGCCCGGCCTCCTCGACGCCGTATTTGCGGGCGGCGTCGCGGAGCGCGTCTTCGTCCTTGATCGCGTAGCTGCCGCCCTTGCCCAGGGCGACGTTCCGCAGCAGCAGCACGAGGTGGCGGCCGTGGTCGCAGTGGGCGGCGGCCCCGCCAGCCACTTCGCGCAGGTAGTTGCGTGCGACGATGGTGTCGGCGTCGGCGCCGCAGATGCCCCGCGGGCTGCGGGCGGTGATGCGGCACGGCCCCATGTGGCAGATGCGGCAGCAGACGCCGCTCTTGCCGAACGCGCACTGCACGCCCTGGGCGTCGGCCCGCGAGAACACCGTCTCGCACCCGTCGCCGATGTGCTGCAAAACCGCCAGCGACGCAAGGTCGGTGACGCGATCTTCGGGCCTCTTCGATTCCTTGACCATGAACGTCTCCAAAGAACAGCTTTCAGCGTTCAGCTCTCAGCTTTCAGCTCGATGCTCTCGTGTTCTGGCTGACCGCTGAAAGCTGATCGCTGACCGCTTGACTCAGGAACGCATCAATCTTCGCCACCACCGGGTTTGTCGCTGCCAAACTCCGCACGTCGCCGCCGGCCTCGGCCAGGTCGGCTAACTCGGCGTCGTCCGGCAGGCCGAGGATGTAGTTCGCTTGCGTCTTTGCACGCAGGGCCTCCGCGCCGTCCGGCAGCCGGCCGTTGCGCAGACGGTTCACCACGATCGCCAGGCGATCAAACTTCGTCTCCATCTCGCGGGCAAGGTCGAACAGCCGCCCAACGGTCGCCAGGCCGCGCTGGCTGGGGTCCGCCACCATCACCATCAGGTCGACGTGCTGGACGATCCGGCGGGACAGGTTCTCCAGCCCGGCCTCGTTGTCGATGACCACGAACGGATAGCTGGCGGCGATCTGCTTGATCGCCTCGCGAAGCACGTTGTTCGCGTAGCAATAGCAGCCGGGCCCTTCGGGCCGGCCCATGGCGATCAGGTCGAAGCCGTCAGCCTCGACGAGGCTCTCGGCGATCTTCAGTTCGAGCAGTTGCTGCTTGCTCACGCCAGCGGCCAGGCCTTTGCCGGCGATCTGCCGGGCCTCTTCGCGCACGCCGCCGATGGTCTTGCCCACCCGCAGGCCGAGCGTCTGGTCGAGGCAGACGTTCGGATCGGCATCGACCGCGAGCACCGGCGCGCAGCCGCGGGCGATCAGCCGGGCGATGGCAATGCCCGCCACCGTCGTCTTGCCGACGCCGCCCTTGCCCGTGATGGCGATCGAAAATGCCATAGTGGTCAGTGGCCAGTGGCCAGTGGTCAGTTGAAGTCAGAGCATCGCGTCTTCTCTGACCACTGACCACTGATCACTGACCACTTCCTTTCAGAATCCGTTCTTCGCCTTCAGCGCCGCGCTGGTTTCGCCGAGAAGCTTGAACACGCGCTCCGCGTCTTCCACGGCCAGCGAGCCGGTGCCGCAGCTCGGGGTGATGATCGCCTGTTCGAGCACCAGCTTTCGCGGCAGGCCGCTCTTGGCCACCAGGTTGTCCACCACGTTCTCGAACTTCGTCACCAGCGACTCGACCGTCTGCTCGCGGATGGCGGTCGAGGTGGGCACGACGCCCCAGGCCAGCACGCCGCCGCGCTCCAGGTGGGCCTTCACCTGCGTCGGATACAGCGCGATCGTGTCGCCGAAGCCGAAGGCGTCGAAGTTCACGATGTCCACGCCCGCGTCGATCAGGATCGACCACTCGGTGTTGCCGCAGCAGTGGATGCCGGCCAACCCCTTGTCGGCGTGAACGGCGTCGATCACTTCCTTGAGCACGCCGACCACGTCGGCCCGCTGCACGGACACGTAGGTCGAACTGCCGAAGCCCGACAGGATCGGCTCGTCGATGAAGCAGATCACGCGCTCCGCGAACGGCTGGAACTTCTGAATCTGCCAGCGGCACTTCATGGCCAGGGCCTTGACGATCACGTCGCGGAACTCGTCGTTGTAGAACAGGGCCCGCTTGTTCTCGTCGACGATGGTCAGGGCGAACGAACACGGCCCGGTGGTCTGCACCTTGACGAAAGGCCGCTTGCCGCCCAGGGCCTTCAGCGTGCCCTCCAGGGCGTAGATGCCCTTGGAGAACTCGGGGGTGATGGCCATCGCCGAGCAGTCGCCCGTGCCGCCGTCGGGGTCCATCGCGGTGACGTAGGCCTCGTAGAACGTGGCGAGGTCTTCGGAGTAATCGCCGCTGGTGTCGAAATACATCCGCCGCTTTTCCGCGTCGATCTTCCGCCGCGGCATGCCTTCGGAGTACTGAATCTCCATCTGCTCATTCATGCCCAGGGCCGGCAACTGCGGCCAGATCGGGGCCTGCGGGATGTTCGCCAGCACAACGCCGACGGCCTTGGCCGGGTCGGAATGCGGCAGGCTGCCGATCGCGGTAGCCAGACACTTGGGTTGAATGCTCATGGGGTGTTCCTCGATTCCTGGTTCGTGTTCTCTGGTTTCCTTGCGCCTACCTGGTCACCGGAAGAGACGCTCTTCGCTGTTTGTGGAGTGCGGTAGCGCAGCTACCGCTTTGGTCGGGACGCAGGCCTCGGGCCAGCCAAAGCGGGAGCTGCGCTCCCGCACTCCACAAAAGGACATCCGTCATTCGCCACTCCTCGAAGCACCCTCCACCCGGCGGTTCCCAAGACACTTCATTCGTGCCAGGGCCGGCCACAGCCGTCGCTGAGGCGGGCCAACTCGCGGCGGTCCGCAGCCAGCGACTCGTTCAGCGCGGCGATCCGGGCGTCAAGGTCCGGCTGCCCCGTGCCGCCGGCCCGCTGCTTTTCCAGTTCCGCCAGGCGATCCTCCGCCTCTTCGATCCGCGTCATCAGGGCCACGTACTTTTCGCGTTTCACGTCGGCCATAGTGCCGCCTCTTCGTCTTCACTGACCACTGACCACTGTTCACTGACCCCTATTCTTCCAGCTTCCCCAGGATGCCCTCGAAAACGGCTCGCAGCGGCGCGTCCATGCCGTCCAGCACGCTTCGCCCGGCGCGGTCAGCCGACCGCAGCGACGGGGCGAACGGGATCATGCCGACGAATTCCGCGTCCGGCAACGACTCGCGGATAAACCGCTCATCCTCCGGCGAGCCGATCTTGTTCCCCACGAACCGCAGGCGCGACAGGCCGATCTCCTTGGCCATCCGCGCCACCCGCCGGGCGCTGTCGAGCGACCGCTGGCCGGGCTCGACCACGATCACCATCGCGTTCACGCCGCGAGCGGTGCCCCGGCCGAGGTGCTCGACGCCGGCCTCCATGTCCATCACGAGTGCGTCGTCCTTGTTCAGCACCAGGTCCGTGACCAGCGCCCGCAGCAGGACGCTCTCCGGGCAGGCGCAGCCGGACCCGCCGGCCTCGATCGCTCCCAGCACCAGCAGCGACACGCCGCGGTGGCGATAGGCGTACTGGTCGGCTACGTCATCGACCTGCGGGTTGAGCTTGAACATCTGCC
>JAQTVL010000433.1 GCA_028706835.1 Phycisphaerae bacterium
GCTCACCTTCGACAACACCACCAGCGAACTGGTCGCCAACGGCGCGGGCACGCTGCTGCTGGTCGACTATCGCCTGCCGGACAAGAAGCCCGCCGCCGATACCTCGCCGATGGCCGGCAACATGCGCCCCAGCCAGACCGCCTTCGCCTGGACGCAGAGGATGCAGTTCAACCCGGACACGCACATCGCCACGTTCGACGAGCAGGCCGACGGCGGCGCGGTTCGCATGGGCCATCGCGGCCCCGACAGCGTCATGCTCCTTCCGGACGGCTCGGTTGAGCTTCGCCCGAACACCACCCCGGCCATCCTCAACTGCCAAAGGCTCACCTGCCAGTTCGTCGCGGCCAAGAAGGACCCGGCCAAGACGCCGACGCCGCCCGCCGCGGGCGGCCTGGCCGGGCGAACCGACACCGCCCAGGACCTCAAGAGCGTGCTGGCCAAGGGCAAGGTGTACCTGCGTCAGCCGGACAAGGCCGGCGACATGACGCTGCTGTGCGATTTCCTGCGGTATGACAAGGACACGGACACGGTGCTGTTCGGCAGAGACTCGGGCGAGGCGGAAATCTTCCGCATCGCCCCCGACGGCTCGCGGTTCAACCACCTCAAGGCGCCCAGAATCGAGTGGTGCCGCGCCACCGGGCGCATCGAGCCGTTCAAAGGCTCCTTCGAAGGCGCCGGCGGAAGGTAGTCACGAGGTGCGTTGCGGATGAAGTTCTTTGAAAAGTACTTCTGGGCGCTCGCGGTCGCGGCCACGCTCGTCGGGTTGTTCTGGCCGGCGGTCGGCATGCCCTTCCGCAAGGTCGCGCTGTTCCTCATGGGCATCCTGTTCTTCTCCGGCCTGAAGCTGGACTTCGCGGCCGCCCTGCGCGAATTCCGCCGCCCCGCCTTCCTGCTCTACGTCGCCGCCATGTGCCTGGTCGTGCTGCCGCTGGGCATCTGGCTGCTGGCCCGGCTGGTGCTGCCCCAGCCGTTCGCCCTCGGCGTGCTGATCCTCGCCGTCATGCCCGCGGGCGTGGTGTGCAGCTCGCTGGCCGACATCGCCCGCGGCAATGCCGCCCTCGCGCTCATCATCACCCTGGTCACCACCGCGCTCTGCCCGCTGATCGCGCCGCCGATCATCAGCCTGGCCACCGGCGAGTTGCTCGCCGGCGGCACGGGCCGTCTGCTCGCCCAGTCGGCGTATCTTGCCGCCATCCTGTTCGTGCCGCTGGCCGCCGCCTATCTCGTGCGGCGATTCCGCCCCGCCCTCGTCGCCCGGCACCGTGACGCCTTCACCGGCGCCTCCATCGTGTTCCTGACCCTGGTCATTCTCGGGTCGATGTCCGTGGCCAGCAACGACTGCATGCAGTGGGTCCGATCGTCGCCCCTGGAGGCCGTCCGCCTGACCGCGTTCCTGTTCGGATTCTCCGCGGTCCTTCATGTCGCCGGATACTTCATCGCCCCGTGGCGCCGCCCGGAGGACCGGGCCGCACTGTCGATCACGGCGGCCTACGTGAACAACGGCCTGGGCATCGTGTTTTCCCAGGCCTTCTTCTTCCCCCGGTTCGGGGCGGCCGCGATGCTGCCCTCGGTGCTGCTGGAAATCCCGATGACGCTGGCTATCCTGCCGGTCCGCTGGTACCTAGCCCGCCTGCGGTCGCGGACGCCCCTGACGGAGACGGCAAAGGCCTGATTCCTCCGCGGATTCCTTATGACTTCACGCGAACGCGTCCAACTCGCCCTCTCGCACCAGACGCCCGACCGCGTGCCCATCGACTACTGGGCCCAGCCGGAGGTAACGGCCCGCCTCATGCGGCGGCTGGGCTGCCGCTCGCCGGAAGAATTGCTGGCCAAACTCGACGTGGACTTCCGCTACATCGATGGGCCGCGATATATCGGCCCGCCGCCGCGGGTCCGCCCGGACGGCTCGGTCGAGGACCACTTCGGCGTGCCCCGGGTGAGGGTCCAGGTCGGCGTCGGCCCATCTACGCAGACCCGAGCTACTGCAACAACTCGTCTCGCCGTCGCCGGGCCCGCGACAAATTGGCTTGAATCAATCCATCCTCCGGCGCCAAATCGGCGGCCTGCTCCCACAAGGCCAGCGCCCTGTCGCTCCGCCCGCCGACCAGGTGGGCGTACGCCAGGTTGTTCAGCAGATCCGGCTCCAGGCCGCATCGGCCGACCAGCGACTCCAGCATCACGCAGGCCTGTTCGCTCTGGCCCATCGCCAGCAGCAGGGCGGCGGTGTTCACCGCTTGCTCGACAATCGCGGACTCGATCTTTCCGGTCGGCCTGCGAAGCGCTTCGAGCGCCCTGCGTGACTGCCGCGGATCGCCTTCGAGAAGCATTTCGAGCAGCTGTTCCACTTTCCGGTCTCCAAGATCGGACATGACAGGCCCTCCCTGAACGGGCGCAGCGGAGACTTGGCCAGTTGATGAACGCGCTAATCAGGGAGAAGAATCGCCTGTCGCACTCGCAGCGGCGATCGACAGGATGTGCGAGCATCTCACCCATCCCGGGGCTCGGTGCTCACTGGAATTAATAGCTGAAAACCGGGTGGAAGCAAGAACAAAAAATTCCGCCACGTTCCAGCGATTATTCGTCCCCCGCAACCCGCGCCCCGCGTGCGTTTTCGCAACGTGGCAGTCCAAGGCACCCAGAGCAGGATCACAAAATGGACCGTCCCCCTGTCCGATGCCCCCCGTATCCTCACCGTCCGCGAGAGCCCACCTGCCCCGCCACCCGCCGCCACAGCCCGCGCCAGTCCCCGACCGGCCCGAGGAAACTTCGCAGCACCCGCACGCGATCCGTCCGCGTCAGGTTCGGCAGCCCCCGCACGCCCTCCGCCAACCGGCGCACCGCGCGAACGTCCGTTACGCCGATCCGCCGCAGGCCGTCCAGGTCGATCAGCAGCAGGTCCGCCCGCCCGCCGGCGTCGCGGACCAGCACGTTGGATGTCTTCAGGTCGCGATGGACGAAGCCCGCGCTTCGTAGCGTCGCCATCGCGGCGCCCAGCCGATCCGCCAGCGATCGGCGGACCGCGGGCGGCTGACCGGGCAGTTGCTCGCGGACGAACCGGTGCAGCGGCAGTGCATCGGCAGCCGACTCGGTAATCAGCACCGACTCGACCAGCACGCCCCCGACCCGGCGTTCCAGGCAGGCCAGCGGCAGCACCGTCGGCAGGCCGCGCATCAGCAGCGCGTGGCCGGCGCGGAATGCCCGCTTCGCCCGGCTGCGGCGGAGGCACTCTACAACGGCCGCCAACCGCCAGCGGAACGGGTAGCGCTTGACGAACACGTCGAGTCGATGCGGGCCGACCTGGATTTGCCGGCGGACCACCTGGGTTGACGGCGAATCCTTGTACACGCGCTCGCCCTCGCCCGTCGGCCGATCGATCAGCGCCCGCACGTCCGCGAGCGCAGCCTGCCAGTCGGCGGGCGAGAAGGTGGCGTTGATAGCTGCCGACGCCGGGTCCGCCCACTGCCGACGGCGACGGAGAAACACGTGCCCGCGCCACCCGCCGGGCAGCCGGACCCGCGCGAAATACTTGCCCGTGCGCAGGATCGCCCGCTGACGCGACCGCAGCAGCCGATCGTCGTGCTCGACGGCGGCGGCCAGCACCGCCACGCCGAAATCATCCGGGTCCACCCCGGCCAGCGGGTGCCGCTCAAAGTAGGCCCGCAGCAGGTCGTCGAGTTCCTCAGCCGACAGCCAACTCGACAGCCCCGCCATCAGCGGCGCGAGGTTGTCGATGATGTCGCGCGTCGACAGCGAGTCGCGGAATCGCGACTTCTGGAGGTCCAGCAGGCACATGCGACGGGGGTGGTCGGGCATGTCGCTGAACAGGATATTGCCCGGATGCAGGTCGTCGTGCAGCAGGCCGGCCTGGTACGCGGGGACCAGCAGATCGATCATCGCCTCGCGAGCGGCGTGGGTGAACCCGTTGGCGTCGAGATAGCTATTCAGGCCGACGCCCGGCAGGCAACTTTCGGTGATAAGGATGCTTTCGCCGGGGGCGACGCCGACGGCCAGCGGCCGCGGCACCGCCACGCCGGCTGACTCGGCTCGGCAAAGCTGCGACCACTCGACAGCCGCCGCCGGGCCGCGCACCAGCCGCTTCAGTCGGGACGACAGCGATGACTCATCAAATCGCTTGAGGAAGGCGTTCTGCTCATCCAGCCGATACACCCGCCGCAACGGGTTGGCCTTGACCGGCGGGCCGCCCTGCCCCGCGAGCGCGCGGGCGATCAGTTCGCCGGCGCGGGCGAGGAGTTCCCTGCCGGCGTCCGTTGCGGTCCACCGCACGCCGTCGCGAACGACGGTGTGCAGCGTATCGGATTGACGCCCCGCGGAATCGGCCATTGGTAAACCTCAGGCGCGGTAGCGCGCCGGCTCCGTCTCCTGAAGCTCCCTTTCAAACCGTACGTGCGGATTTCCCGCATACGGCTTACCGATGATCTTAACATCCGGCATGCGCGCCTCCG
>JAQTVL010000434.1 GCA_028706835.1 Phycisphaerae bacterium
TGGTGGCCGGCGACACGTCCGGCGGCTTGATCATCACCGCCTTTTCGCGGGTGTAGTAGTGCGGCGTCTGGCCGTCGAAGCCGGGGTCCTGGGCCGCCAGCACGTTCTCCGGTTGCGGCTCGTAGTAGTACGGCGCGTCGTAGATCCAGTCGGGCAGGCGGTCAGCCGGCTCCGGCCAGTCGGGCTTGCTCTCGCATCCAATCCACGTGCCTGTGACGGCAAGGCCCAGCAGGCTCGCAAACGCCGTTGCCAGGACTCGTCGCGCCGAACGTCCAGATGTGCCGGTCATTCGAGTCTCCCGCAAGTTCGATCCAGTCGCATCCCACATGTATCGGCAGAATAGGCAGTCAGCGATCAGCGGTCAGCGGTCAGCGGTCAGCTTTCGGCTTACCAAGACTATCTTCGCTGTAGCTGACCGCTGAAAGCTGATCGCTGACAGCTATCTTCCCCGCAGGAACTCCACGCCGTTGCGGAACACCTGGAGGCCGTCCGCCTCGCCCAGGCCCCGCCGCGTCCACTGCGGATGCTGCGTCGGCAGCACGTGCCGCTCCGGGTGCGGCATCAGCCCGAACACCTGTCCGCTCGGGTTGCACAGCCCGGCGATGTCGTCCAGCGAACCGTTCGGGTTGGCTGGGAACTGCCCGGCCGCCGGCGCCCCGGCCGCGTCGCAATATCGCACCGCCACCAGGTCGGCGGCCCGCAGGGCGTCCAGGACGCCCGGCTCGCGGACCGCGAGCTTGCCTTCGCCGTGCGCCACCGGCAGATAGATCGGGTCCCGCGACGCCGGCAGGAAGATGTTGTGTTTGCTGGCCGGCGTCAGATGGACCCAACGGTCCTCATACTTGCCCGAGTCGTTGCTGGTCAGCGTGACTGTGCCAGCCGTCGCCGGCTTGAGCCCGGGGAGCAGGCCGGCCTTCACCAGCACCTGGAACCCGTTGCAGATGCCCAGCACGAGCTTGCCGGCCTCGATGAACCGGGACATTGCTTCGCCGAGGTGCAGTTCGATCTGCCTGGCCAGTATCTTGCCGGCCGAGATGTCGTCGCCGTAGCTGAAGCCGCCGGGCACGACCAGGAACCCGAAGCGATCCAACTCGGCCGGCTTCTCGATCAGCCGATTGACGTGTATCTGCTCGGCTGAGTCGGCGCCTGCCAACTGGAGCGCGTAGGCGGTCTCTTCGTTGCAGTTGACGCCGGCCGCCCGGAGCACGAGTGCGTTCACCTTTGCCATAGGCTGGTAGGATACAGGCTTGCAGGCCAAGTGAAAAGTGCCAAGTGAAGACTTCGAGGAGTGACCATTGTGGGGTCGCAACCATCCTCTTCGCCCGCCGCGGGCGGACTTTGGAGTGCGGGGACGAAGCCGCGCAGCGGCGCAGGCCCCGCTTTGGTCTGCGCCCGGGGCGGCGCTGCACCGGAAAGCGGGGCCTTCGTCCCCGCACTCCAAGGCGGCCGCTTCGCGGCCGCGTTCACTGGAAGCGGCACTACTCCGTCAGCTTCACCTTCGGCAGCACGTGCTTGACGACATCCGCTTCGCTCGCCGGCGTGGGCACGCCGTCGAACAGGAACCAGTTCTCGACGTGCTCGACGACGGCTGAGGGGTGCAGGTGCGTCAGCGGGCCGAGCGATTCCAGTTCCAACATGCCGGCGTCGGTGTAGGTCTCGGCGTTGCAGCCGAAGTCCGGGAACTCGCCGCAGTCGCAACCCGCGGCGAACCGCTTGACGAACAAGTGGCCGGCACGGGCATACGCCCCCCAGCCGTCCTTGACGCACAGGCCGACCTTCTGCGGGCCGGTCGCCTTCGGGTCCTGCCGCAGCAGGACGAACCGCCGGCCCCAGGTCCATCGGGGGTCGCTCATGTCGGTGTAGGCCCAGAGCGCCATCGAGGCCGCGGGCAGCAGGTTGCCCTGGTGCTCGCCGGGGGCGGGCAGGGGGAGGATGGCCACGCCGTTCTGCTCCATCACCGACAGCGCCCACGGGGCGAGCGTGACCGCCCATAGGTTCTCGTTCCGCAGCCGGTGCGTGACGGTCACGTGGGCGGAGTGGCCGACGAGTTCCAGGTCGATCTCCTTGGCGATGCCGGTGGTCGCCTCCGCCGGCTGGACGACGCGCAGGCCGGTGGGCAGGGCCTCGACGCGGACGGGCATGTTGTCGGGGAAATACGTCCGTGGCTTGCACTCGGGTGAGTGCCAGAGTCGATGCCCACCGTAGAGCCGCCACTCGTCGCCGCCGGTCTTGCCGACCATGTCCGGGTATTCGCGGAACTCGTTAGGCCCGCCGACGAAGCCAAACCGGATTACCCGTGGGCCGACATCGCCGGTGACGATGAGTTCAACGGCCTTGTTCGCGATGCGGTAACAGTTCGGCCAACCGGCGTAAGTAACTCGGGTCATTGCACGCCTTTCGAGAAAGCGATGATCGTGCGTGATTCCAATTCGGAATGCGGAATTCGGATTTCGGAATCAAGAGAAGAACAGCCCCACACATCTTCATTCCGCATGCATCCGGGCCTTTGTTGCCGGCCCTCTTCGCCGTTTGTGGAGTGCGGTGTCGAGGCCGCCGCAGGCGGTCGAGGCACCGCTTTTCCTGGCCGTTCGCCCAGCCGCTCATCGCCGCCGGCGTTCGCGACGCGAAAGCGGTGCCTCGCTAAGGCTCGACACCGCACTCCACAAAAGGACATTCAGAATCCTGGACTCCGTTGCTTCGCAGCATACGCCGTCTGACTTTCGGATTCCGAACCCTGTTTTCTCAATTCCGCACGCCGCATTCCGCATTCCGCATTTCCTACTGGTGCCACCCGTCTTTCGGGTAGAACTGCGAGTAGATGTTGCTGTAGTCCCGGAACGCCCAGGCTTCGAATGTTGGGATGCCCTGCTGGCCGATCGCGTCGACGACGACCACGTAATAGCGCCGGCCCGTGCCGCCGGCTGTCTTGTCCGTGAAGGTCGTCTCCTTGATCGGCTCGGGCGTGAGCAGCGACATCGGCCCGTAGCGGGTATCCAGCCGGTAGATGAGGTAGCCGCGGGTCCCGGCGTGCGGGGTCGCCTGCCACTTCATCTGCACGTCCTTGCCGTCTTCCTTGGTGAACAGGTTGTCGACCTCATTGGGCACGGTCATCTGGTAGGGGCTCGGGCCGCCCTCCACGCCCAGTTTGTTCACCGCCCGGACGCGATAGCAGAACATCGTGAACGGACAGCCGGGCTTGGTCATGTCGAAACTCTTGTCGTCCTCGGGCCGGGTGGCGGGGCCGCCCTTGGTCCGCGCGCCGAACAAGGCCCGCCAGTAGACCGTGCCGAGTTCCGCCGGCTTGGTCAGGTCGATGCTGTCCGTGAATTCGGCCGCGGCGATCGGCTTGTCGGTCAGGCGTTTCCATTCACCGATGAGGCCTTTCTCAGCCATGGCGGTCAGCGGGATGGGGTTGTCGCCGTACTGCTTGGCGGTCGAAACCTTCTGGGCCGCGGAGATCGGCAGCAGCACCGCCCGCTCGACGACGTAGCCGACGACATCGGCCTCAGCCGACTTCTTCCACGAGAACGCGACCTTGTCCTTGGCCAGCACGTCCACGCGGGAATCGACGACTATCCGGGGCTGGGTGCGGACCTTGGAGGTTGGCGTGCCTTCCTGACCGGCCTCGACGGAAGCCGCGTAGTAGCAGTAGTTCTTGCCAGCCTCCAACCCGGTGTCGGCGAAGGTGATCGGGCCGCTACGAGCTTCGTGAACGGACTTGAACTGGGCCTTCCACGGCTGATCGCCGACTTCCGCCCGATAGATTCGGATCTTGACGTCCCGTCCGGAGAACGCGATGCCGTTGCACGTGACCGTGGCCTTGCCGCCGTCTTCGGTGACGACCTTCAGGTCGGTCGGCGTCGGCGGCAGCACGGGGTTCTTCTTCATCACCAGCGGGAGCTTGTAGCGGTACGTCCAGACCTGCTGCTCCTGGCCGCGGCATTCGAGGGCGACGATGTTCATCTCGGGGATGTAGAGCATCAGCCGATCGCGCGTGCCGCAATAGTTCGGCCCGCCTTGCACGTCCATCTTCGTCCAGGTGTTCGTGCCGAGGTCGTAGGTCCAGGTCTCCAGGAACTTCTTGGCCTTCTCGGTTGCGGCAAAGGCCTTCTCGGCGGCGGCCGCGTCCTTCTCCGCCTTGCCTGCGTTTGCGTCGTCGATGGTCTTCTGCGATTTTGCCTCGATCTTCGCCGCCCAGTCGTCGACGTCCCAGCGCGAGCCGAGCGTCACGCAGATCATGACCCTATTCAGGCTGTCGTAGACCATCGTCGGGCAGGAGCGGTCGCCCGGCGGCGAGGTCTTCGGCTTCATGTCGATCCACTCGTCCTTGGCGATGTCGTAAACAAGCGTTCGCGGGTCGGACTGGTAGTGGTCGCCGAACAGGACGATCTTGTTCCGCTCCGGGTCCAGCGCCATGCCCGCATACGTCCGCTTGCCGATGCCCTTCTCGCTGCCGGTCA
>JAQTVL010000435.1 GCA_028706835.1 Phycisphaerae bacterium
GCGGAATGCGTGTTGGCTGCTCGGACATGATGATCCTCCGTGATCCACAGGCCGGACTCCGCCGGCCGAACTTCCCCCACCACTATCTATCGGCCAGCCCCTCCCTGCAACTACGGTTATGCACCCAAGTTCCACTCGTCCCTTGCCGAGTGCCCGGTGGCGCGGTAGCATTCTCTGGCTGAACTACAGCCATTGGGGTTGAATCGCAATCAGCCTGGCTGAATCACGACCCGGGGATCCACCATGACCAGAATCTGGCGTGTTTCGTTGGCGGCGATGCTGGCGCTGAGCGGGACGGCGTGTACGCAGTCGAAGCCGGCCCGGCCGGCGGCGGCGAGCCCGGTCCCGCCGGCGGCGGCCAGTCAACCCGCATTCGATGCCGAGGCGGCCTTACAGCGCGGGCTTGCGGCGCTGACGAACAACCAGATCGAGCCGGCGATCGCGGCATTCTCGTCGGTGCTGGCCCACGATCCGGATCACGCAGCGGCGCTGTGCTTGCGGGGCGAGGCCTATCTGGGCAAGCGCGAGGTCGCCCAGGCGGAGCGCGACGTGGCCCGGTCGATCGAACTAAACCCGCGGGCCGCCCGGCCATACTGGATCCGCGCCAGGATTCATGCCTCACGCTCCGAACCGGACCAGGTGCTTACGGACCTGACGGCGGCCATCGAACGCCGCGGTGATTTCGCGGTGGCCTACGATGACCGGGCGGTCATCTACATGAACCGTCGCCAACCGGACCGGGCGATTGCCGACCTGAACGAGGCGATCCACTTGCTTCCGAACACTCCCCTGTTCCTTTATCACCGTGCGGTGGCCTACGGGATGAAGAATGAGTTGAAGCTGGCTATCGCCGATTGTGACGCGGTGATCCGCTTGCGTCCTAGCGGGTCGGAGACGTATGTGCATCGGGGCGTGCTACGCCGCCAGGTGGGCGATCCGGACGGGGCGCTTAACGATTTCGCCCGGGCGATCGCGGCGAACCGCGACTTCGTCCAGGCCTACCATGAGCGGGCGCTCACCTACGCCGACCGCCGGGAGTTCGCCCGGGCCATCGTGGACATGACTGAAGTGATTGCGCGTCGCCCCGAGTTGCCCGAAGCGTACTATCTGCGGGGCGGGTACTATCTGGAAGACAAGGAATACGACAAGTGCATCGAGGATGCGACGACGGCGGATCGCCTTCAGCCGAACAACCCGGAGATCCTCCACCGTCGAGCGGTCGCCTACGCCAAGAAGGGCGACGACCCGCGGGCGATCGAAGAGTACAGCAAGGCGTTGAAGGCCAATCCGCGATTCATGCCGTCTTATCGCGACCGAGCAAACGCGTATTACCGACTCGGTCAACTCGACAAGTCGCTGGCGGACCTTAACTCGGCTATTGAGTCGGATCGGTCGGCAGCCATGTGCTACTACAATCGGGGCTCGCACTACCTGAGGGCCGGCGAGCACGACAAGGCGCTGGCCGACCTCGGCGTGGCAATCCAACTCGACCCGAACTGCGTCGTGGCGTACATCAACCGGAGCTTGACCTACAAGGCCTGCGGGCAGATGGATCGAGCACTGGCCGACCTCGACAAGGCAGTGACTCTCGCGCCGAACGGGGTGGACGGCCTCCTCGAACGTGCGGCGATCCTGGCGGCAGTCGGGCAACCGGAGAAGGCGTTGGCGGATGCCGATCGCGCCCTCACGCTGGCACCGGAGGATTTTCGCGCCTACCTCGCTCGCGGGGTCGTCTACGCATGCCAGCATCGCCAAGCCCTGGCCATTGCGGACTTCGACGCCAGCCTGAAGCGAAAGCCGGACCATGAAGAGACGTATCTTCAGCGGGGAACGGCGTACAGGCTGGCGGGAAATGAGGCCGAGGCTATGCGAGATTTTGACAAGGCGCTTGAACTGAACCCGAAATCAAGCAACGCCCTGATCAATCGGGGGAAGATCTACGCCAAGGCGAACCAGGTTGACAAGGCCAGCGAGGATTTCAGCCGCTACATAGCGATGAAGCCGAAGGATGCAGTAGGGTATCTCTATCGCGGAACGATCTACGGTCAGAAGGGCGAACTGGACAAGGCCCTCGTGGATCTCTCCGTTGCTATCGAGCTGAACAATGGCGACACGGCGGAGGCTTACTGCAACCGCGGTTACGCCTATGCCCTGAAGGGCGACACTGAAAAAGCGATCCAGGACTACGACGCCTCACTGAAACTGAATCCGCAACAGGGCGCGGCGTATCTCAACCGCGGGATAGCGCTAGCGGCACTAGGCCGAGCGGCAGCCGCACTGGCCGACCTGACGCGAGCCCAGCTGTTGGGCCGCAAGCCAGACCCGGCCTTGCTGGGCAAGCTTCGCGCCGCAACCAGCCAGGGGGAATAGCCCGGCGGGCGGGGCGGCAAGAGGCGAAAAGGCTGATCCGGCGGAAGCGTAATCGGATGAACGGCGAATGGCCTTTCGACCTTGCTCAGGCCAAGATGGGCGATGCAAGGCCTCCAAAGGAACCGCCAGGCGCGCAAGGACCGAGTAGGGACCGGCTCGTCTCGGTTGGCGCGTCCGATAATATCATCGTTTGCGATCCGCAAATGCGTGTTCGTGGCCAGTGTATTACATGTGTAATACAGTTCCACGTGGAACATTGCTCCCGGCATGTCACCGCGGAGGCGGGTTGAGTCAGATTTCAAGGGGGGCGTGTGCGTGAAGTGTGACTCCTGAAATCTGACTGAATCCGGGGCGGAAGATTGTTCTTCCATCCCCGACGATGATTCTGTAGACTTTTTGCCTTCTGTCGGTCAGCGGCGATTTCCCGGCGAGCGCCGGTTCAAATTGCGGGGCTGAGGCGCAAGCCGAGTGGGTTCGATGACCACGACCGACGTTTCCCGAATGAACATTTCAGTTCGCCGCGACCGGCTTACCTTGCCGCGGCGCTGAACGCGTGATAGATCAGGAACAGCCCGGCGGCCGCCGCGGCCATGCCCACCAGGATCGTCACAGTCAGCCAGAGGGCCTCCAGCGGCACCTGGCGGACGTGGCGGACCTTGAGCGTCTTGTAGATGACGGCGATGCCGATGGCCAGCGGCGCGAGCATCAGGTACCAATGGGCGCCGATGTAGATCGGGTCGATCAGGGGCATGGCAAGGGTAAGCATCTAGTTCAGCTTAATCGTTCCTTCGTTGATGGCAAGCTCCACCGCGCCGGCGGCGCCCATGATTCCCGTGTTGTTGCCCAGCGACGCGAACGAAATCTCCGGCTCGAGTGACATGCCGTCGCACCGCAGCTTCCAGTTCAGCTCGGCGAATTTCGCCCGCACCGGATTCAGCAGCATCTTCTCGCCCGCGGCGATCATGCCCCCAGCCAGCAGGATCCGGTCCGGGTTGATCACCCGGGCGATCGACACGCACCCGACAGCCAGGTAGTAGCACGCCTCCTCCCAGATGCGGGCGGCCAGCGGATCGCCGCCGGCGGCTGCCTCCACAATCTCTTTGCTTGTGATCGGCAGGCCGGACTTGTGCCGGCAGCTCAGCGCCGACTTCTCGCCCGCGTCGAGCGCCTCGATGAACCGCGTGGCCATCTTCCAGGCGGACGCATAGGTCTCCAGGCAGCCGGACTGCCCGCAGGTGCAAGGCCGGCCGCCGGCCTGGACGATCATGTGCCCCAGCTCGGCGCCGTTTTCCCGCCCGCCGCGGATCAGTTGCCGCTCGACGATGATCCCGCCGCCGATGCCCGTGCCCAGCGTCAGGAACACCAGCGAATTCACGTCCCGCCCGGCCCCGGCCCAGAACTCGCCCCAAGCCGCCGCGTTGCCGTCGTTTTCGAGGGTGGCCGGCCGGCCGGTCTCTTTCTGGAACTGCTGGACCACCGGCTCGCAGCGCCACCCGGGCAGGTTGCTCGACTCGAACACGACGCCGCGCTTGTGCGACAGCGGGCCGGGCGAGCCGATGCCGATGGCTGTCACCTGCGGCATCTTCACCCCCGCCTGCTCGACGGCCGTCTGGGCGGCCCGGATCATCCTGCCGATGATCGGCCCGGGCCCGTGCTCGCGCCCGGTCTCGATGCTCACCTGCGACAGGATCGCGCGATCCGACGCGCGGACCAGGCCGGCCTTGATGTTCGTTCCGCCAAAATCGACGCCGCAATACAGCCGTTCAGCCATCGCCGAGTCTCCCGGATCGTGGAAGCGGCCCATGATAGCATCGCGCCGGGCGGGGGGGAAGCGCTGCGCAAACACTCCGCACCGGGGATACCAACGGGTGGAGAGCCTTTGCGTTCCTTGACAGAACCGCCGGGGCCACTTACGCTTGAACAATCGACGGAGAGTCCGCCCCGACCGAGGCCTCACCTGACTGCGGAGCACGATGACCCTGGCCAACCAGAATGCCGGCGAATCAGCCGACCCTCGCCCGCTGGCGATCAGCCGATGGGCCGCGCTGCCCCGCGCGTCGACGGGCGAGCGGGTGCTGGCGGC
>JAQTVL010000436.1 GCA_028706835.1 Phycisphaerae bacterium
CGGCCCAAAGCCGGCCACCCTGCCTGCCCCCGTTTTGGGCCTGCCCACGACGCCGGCGGCTCGGTTCCTGAGCAGGCTACGCAACCAGTTGGGCCTTGAAAAACGTCGGGCCAGGCGTCAGACTGCCTGACACAACCCCGGTCGGTTCTGGGGCGCGCCCCTGGTAGGTTTTGGGGCGCCCCGCCCTGGTAGGTTTTGAGGCGCCCCGTGACAGCCGATGGCCGTCGGCGTCAGGCCGGGAGGCGCGTGATGCCTGGCACGTGTCGAAGATGCTGGCGATCGGCAGGCCGTTCTCCGCGAAGACGGCCTCCTCGAAGCTGGAGTTGTGGATCACCTTGACGACACTTGGCGAGGCCAGGAGCGGGCCGATGGGGCGCACATCGCGCAGGGCCAGAGCGTCGATCACCCAGTTCTGTGTCGGCGTGGCCAACTGGATTGTGCAAAGCAGCCGGGGCTTCTGGAAGATGGTCGTCTCGACATCCAGCCCCAGCACCGGCTCGGCGGCCAACTGCGAGCACAACTGCTCAAACGCCTGCTGCGTCGTCACGAGTTGGACGGGATTGCGCGGCCGACCGGCGTCTCTGCCAAGGCCTTGGACAGTGTATCCGTTGGGATCAGGACGTTGCCCGGAACAGGCGCGGGAGCCGTGATTGCTATCGTCGTGACGGCATCTGCCCCAGCGACGTTGCCAGCGGGAGCAGCCGTGGGAGCGGGAGCGGGTTCGGCCGCAGCGATTGCCGCCGGCGCGGGCTGCTGGTCGGCAGTCATCGCTGCCGCCAGGATGCGGGCAACCTCCTCGGTGTCCTTCATGATCGCGGCGATCGTGTCGCGGTTCAGCGTGAAGCCGGCCTCGCCAGGCGGCGGCGGGATGGCCTCGCCAACCGGTCCTGGAACTCCGGCTTGGACGGTGACTGGCTCGTCGGTGCTGCCAACCCGCAGGGCGTCGATCGCCCGGTCCATCTCCGCCTTCTCGAACCCGAGCGTCGAGTAGCACTTTCGGACCGCCCGGATTTCCTCCTTCGTTACGACGCCGTCAGCCGCCACGATCGCCAGCAGCAGCTTAGCGATTCCATGCCGGATTTCCGGCGTCAACGCCGCCAGCATCTGATTCAGGCGCTTCGTGTCCGCCCCCTCCGCCAGCAGCAGGCCCCGCAGGGCCGCCAGCCGACGCTGCTCTTGGGCATTCAACTGGAACGTCCGCTCGATCTCCTGCGAGATAGTGGCCAACTCTTCCGGCTGAACGTTGCCGTCAGCCGACGCGATCACCAGGCCCAATTGCAGCATGCAGGCTGCGGCGTTGTAGCGGGTGTGGTCGGTGGCCTCGTCGCTGACCTTCAGGAATGCAGCCACCCTCTCGTCGGTGCGATAGGCGTTGCCGGTGAAGTAGGCGTCGGGCTCCAGGCGGTAACCGACGAACCCGACGTGACGACAGATCATCTGGCTATCGCCGGGGGTCTGTTTCTTGCGGGCCGCGGCCGCGGGGCCGAGCTTGAACACCTCCACCAGTTTTGACACAGGGATCAGGATGCGATTCTCGTCGTCGGTACACTCGACGACCAACTTGCAGATGGCGTCGGTCAGTGGGTGGTCCACGTCCGACCGGATCTCCGCTGGCAGTTCCTCCCACACGGCCGGCGTCATCTCGCCCTGGCCGTCGCGTAGTCTCATGCTGAGCTTCCGCAAGTCGTCGATGCACGAGTTCCAGATTTCGTCCAGTCCCTTGAACTGACTCTTGATGCCCAGCGGGTTGGGACCGTCCATTTGCCGGCCCGGCAGCACCGAACTGGCCGGCTTATAGGAGTAGCGATACTCCCGTTTGGCAAGCTTAGCAGACGGCAGGCGAACTCCGTTCGGACGTACATCGAGGATCTGTGCGGCTGTCGACTTTCGGGCACGGCCCCGCAGAACGCCACCGGCGAGTGGCTGGCTGGTCTGCCGGCCCGCATCCGCCGGCGGTTGGAGCGGATCGGCTTGGTCGAGCCCGAAGCGCGGATTCACTGTCCGACGCTTGGCGGATGGATCGAGAGCTACATAGCCGGACGCACTGACGTCAAACCGCGTACCTTGATCAATCTGCGCCAGGCGGAGAAGTCGCTGATGGCATTTGTCGACGGTGAACGACTGCTCAGTGAGGTCACCCCCGGCGATGCGGACGAGTTCCGCGTGTTTCTCAAGGGGAGGGTGGGGGAGGGCACACTGCGGCGACGTCTGAAGAGGGTAAAGCAGTTCTTCACTGCGGCGGTGAAGAAGAGGTTGCTGACGGAGAACCCGTTCGCCTCGGTGAAGGGCGGCGATTACGCCGACCCGTCGCGATTCCACTTCGTCAGCCAAGTTGAGGCCGATGCGGTGCTCAATGCCTGTCCGAACGCTGAATGGCAACTGATCTTTGCCCTGTGCCGTTACGGCGGGCTCCGGTGCCCCTCCGAGGTGCTCCGGCTGCGATGGCAGGATATCGACTGGGCACGGTCGAGGTTCACCGTCCACAGTCCCAAACTCGAGGATCATGACAACGCAGGCGTGCGGCGGGTTCCGATCTTCCCGGAGTTATTGCCATACCTGCGTGAGGCGTTTGAACTGGCTGTGCCGGGCGCGGTTCACTGCATCGGCCGTTACAATGGTGAGTCGACGAATCTCCGCACGGATCTGACCAGGATCGTGACGCGGGCAGGGCTGACGCCCTGGCCCAAACTGTTTCAGAATTTGCGGTCGACGAGGGAAACGGAGTTGGCCGAGCGGTGGCCCTTGCACGTCGCGGCGGCTTGGATCGGCAACAGCACACGGATCGCCCAGAAGCACTATCTCCAGGTGACCGAGCAGCACTTCACGGATGCTGCCGGCAGCTCGCTGCATAATGCGCTGCAGCAGGTGCACGCACAGCCGTGCAACGCCGATCCGCAGGAAATCGATCCCGACGGGAACCCCGGCAATTGCACAAACTTGCGCAAAGAAGAAGCTCCCGGCACAAACCGGGAGCTTGGGTCGATACCCCCTACCGGACTCGAACCGGTGTCATCTGGCTGAGAACCAGATATCCTGGGCCGCTAGACGAAGGGGGCGTCTTTGCTTCTTGGATCGGGCACGGCAGCCCAGAGCCGTGCGATGCGATAGATATATATACGGAAATCCGGCGTCAGTCAAGGGAAACGCGAGGCTCGCGCGGGGCGGGACGATTGTTCTTACTCTTGGTCCGATCCGGCTATCGCACCAGGCTCAGGGCGTTCTTGTCGAAATGGACCGCCACGGTCTGGCGGCGGGAACGCTTCTGGCTGACGCCGAGCCACGGGTCCGCGCCGGCGGCGGGGGAGTCCTTCTGGCTGGCGGGCGACTCGGCCTCGATGCGGACCACCAACGCCGTCTTGATTCGGCTGAAGCAGCCGGCCATCTTGGCCAGGGTGCTGGTGCGGGGGAAGTTCAACTCGACGACCTGGCCGGGACGGAGCGGCACGGCGATTGGCAGCGATATCTTGGCCCCGCTCTGGCTGACGTCCACGCTCCGGCCGTTCACGAACATGCCCAGGCGTGGGTGGTAGACGCTGACCGGCCAATCGATCTGGTTCCGCTGGTGACGCCTGCGATCCATCATGGTGACCATGGCCTATCCCTTTCACACATCAGTGGCGGTGTCGGAGGGGGAAACCGCCTGTCAGCAAGCATCGAACAGGCGGGGGCGGGGGTTTAGGTAAAATTTGCCGGATTTGCGGGGCGACGAGGAAGAAGAACGAGGGGGCGAGTGGGAGACGGGGCGAGGGGGTGAAAAGACGAAGAAGAAAGAGGCTGGGGATGGCGTTGTCAGTTACCGGACAGGGTGACGGTGAACGTCGTGCCGACGCCGATGGCCGATTCGGCTGTGATCGTCCCGCCGTGATCGGCGATGATGGAGCGGCAGATGGCCAGGCCCAGGCCGATGCCTTTGCGGTCGCAACGGTCGTTCTTGCTCTTGGTGGAGTAGAACGGCTTCCATATCTTCGGCAGGTCCTCGGGGGCGATGCCGCAACCCGTGTCGGCGATGCGGGCGACCACCCGGCCGGCCTCGTCGCGGTCGGCGGAGATGGTGATCCGGCCTCCCTTGCGGTCGCGGGCGAGGATCGCCTGGCGGGCGTTGAGCACGAGGTTATAGAGCACCTGCTGGAGCAGTGTGCCATCGGCGTGGACGGTGATATCCGGCGAGACCCTCATGCGGATCGCGATGTTGTCCTTGGCGGGGTCCCGGCCAAGGCAGGTGATCGCGTCGGCGACCAGCTTGGCCAGCGCCACCGGGCGGCGGCGGTCATCGCTCTTGCCGGCGAAGTCGAAGATGGATCGCGAAATCTCGGCGGCCTTGTTGCAGCTTTCGAGAATCTTGTTCAGCGAGGTGTTGGTCAGCCCGCGGTCCTCGGGGTAGCGGAGGGCCTGGTCGGCGTGGTTGATCGCCCGCGTCA
>JAQTVL010000018.1 GCA_028706835.1 Phycisphaerae bacterium
GGATGGGCGGGCTGAGCTCGGCCGTGAGCGATCGCGACGCCTGGATCGCCTCGGCCAGCAGCTCTTCGATCTCGCCGGTGGCCTGGCGGACGACCTCGTCATCGGAGCGGCCCAGGATCGCCGCCCGGAACTTGGCGCCGACGAGCAACTGCTGGAGGTGGTCGTGCAGCACCTTGGCCATCCGGCGCCGCTCGCGCTGCTCGGCCAGGGTCAACTCGCCGGCCAGCGCCCGGAGCCGATCGCGGCTCTCGCGCAGCTCGTTGCGCATCCGCAGCGCGTTCAGCCCGAAGGCCAGGTCATCCGCAAGCTCCGACAGCACCCTCGTCTGCGTTTCGTCGAATGCATCGGGTTCCGCCGCGTAGATGGTCAGCGCGCCAAGCATCGCCCCGTCGACCCGCAGCGGCAGGGCGATCGACGAGCGGAACCCGCTGCGAACCGCGCTCTTCCGCCACGGGCTCATCCTCACGTCGCATGCGAAGTCGCGGCAGACTTGCGGCAGCCCCGACCGGATGGCCGTGCCGCTGGGCCCCCGGCCGAACTCGTCGTCCGCCCAACTGATCCGCACGTGCGAGAGGTATGCCTCCTCAAGGCCGAACGACGCCACCGGGCGAACCGTCCGGGCCGCGTCGTTCTCCGCCAGGCCCACCCAGGCCATGCGGTACCCGCCGATCTCCACGATCGCGCGGCAGACCTGGCGCATCAGGTCCGCCTCGCTCTCGGACCGGACCACCGCCTGGTTGCTCTCGCTGATGACCCGCAGGTCCCGGTTGGTCCGGCTGAGTTCCACCTCGGCCTGCTGGCGGCGCTGCACCTCCGCCTGGAGTTGCTCGACGGTGACCTGCAAGTCGCGGGTCCGCTCCTGGACCACGCGCTCCAGGTCGTCGCGGCCCCGCTCCAGGTCCAACTGCGCCCGCTTGCGATCAATCGCGTAGCGAATGCAGCGGAGTATCGTCGCGGAATCGGCCTGGCCCTTGGGCAGGTAGTCCTGCGCCCCGAGGTGTACGGCCCGGGCCGCCACGTCCTCGTCGGCCAGGCCGGTCATCACGATCAGCGGCAGCGTCGGCCAGAGCTTGTTGGCCGCCTCGATCGTGCCCAGGCCGGTCGTGCTCGGCAGGGTGAGGTCGAGCAGGACGGCGTCAAACCGCCGGCCTGCCGCAAGCGTCGCCCCGTCCGGGAGGTCGGCCACGGTGGTCAGCCGCAGGCCGACCCTGCCCCGCAACGGGGCCAGGGCCTCCTGCAACAGGGCGGCATCGGCGGGGTTGTCCTCGATGACGAGCAACTCTAATGGTTCGGGAGTCGTCATTGGTCAGTTCCCGCGTTCGCGGCACGCCCGGGCGTGACCGACGATCTGGCGGACGATCCGCTTGAGTTCCGCGAAGTCAGCCGTCTTCACGAAGTACAGGCACCGGTTCTCGGGATAGCCGAAGCACACGTGGACCTCGGACCTGGACGTCGTCAGGATCGCCACGGGCATGGCTCGCAATCGCTCGTCGGCGATCATCGCCTTGACCACCTCGTGGCCGTTCATCACCGGCAGGTTCAGGTCGAGCACGAGGATGTCCGGCCGGACCGCATCGGCGTAGGGCGGCTCGCGCCGGAGGAACCGAAGGGCATCGGCGCCGTTATCGACAACGTGCATCGCGGCCTGGGCGCCGGCCTCGTCCAGCGCCTCCTTGAAGAACGCCACGTCCGCCGGGTTGTCCTCGACCACCAGCATCACCAGGTCCCCCGCTGCCGTTGCACTCATCCAACACCATCCTTCGGTAGCGAGAAACAAAAGGTCGATCCCTGCCCGGGGGAGCTTTCAACCCAGATTCGCCCGCCGTGCTGCTCAACGATCTTCTTGCAGATGGCCAGGCCGATCCCCGTGCCCGGGAACTGGCCTCGCCCGTGCAGCCGCTGGAAGATCAGAAACACACGATCGAAATGGGCCGGGTCGATGCCGATTCCGTTGTCGCTGACGCGGAACGTACACTCGTGGCCGTCGGCCTGGGCGGCGACGTGAATCCTGGGCGGCACGCCGTCGCGGCGGAATTTGATCGCATTGCCCACCAGGTTCTGGAATAACTGCGACATCTGCGTGGAGTCGCCCGTCACTCGCGGCAGGTCGTCGTGGGTGACTGTCGCGTTCGCATCCGCGACCGCCGCCTGGAGATTAGCCATCGCCCCCTCGATTGCCCCATTCATGTCCACCGCCGTCCGCTTGCGCTCCTGCGCCCCCACCCGCGAATACGACAGCAGGTCCGACACCAGGCTGCTCATCCGCGCCGTGCCGTCCGCGATGAATCGCAGATACTCCGTCGCCTTCTCATCGAGCGAAGGGCCATAGCGGTCCGACAGCAACTGCGCAAACCCTTTTACCTGCCGTAGCGGCTCCTGCAAGTCGTGGCTGGCGACGTAGGCGAACTGCTCGAGGTCGCGGTTGGATCGCTCCAGTTCCGCCACCATCCGGCGCAGCTCCTCCTCCGCCTGCTCGCGAATCTTCGCGACCGCCTGCTCGCCCTGGCGGATGATCCGTTCGCGTTCGTAGGCGGCGGTGCGTCGCCACGAGCGGCGGAGCGACTCGGCCCCGAGCGACATGAAGATGCCGACCAGGGAGAAGAGCGCCATGCCGATCTGGTCCACCAGGTGCGGAATGGCGAACGAATCCCGAGGCTCGATCACCCAGTAGGCGACCCACAGGGCGCTAAACAGTGTGGCGAGGAGCCCCGGCCCGACGCCCGCGAGGATCGCCACCAGCATCACCGCCGGATAGAACGTGATGTACGTGGGCAGGGTCCCGCCCGTCCACGTATCGATCCCCTGGCGCAGCAAGGCCGCAAGCACAACGACGGCCACCGCCAGCGCATACCGCACGAGAGGCCGAGCCAGCATGTGTTTGACAACGTCAACCATCCAACCCACCGATGCGAATTGGCATCCGAAGCCCGCCGAACCAGCACTACAGCGTAACATAGGCCGTCTTTCGTAGCATGGGCATCTCGCCCATGATTCTCGGGGCCGCCCCGGCCCCGAAAGCCCACGGGCAAGATGCCCGTGCTACGAAGCTACGCGGTAGTGATAGTCCATTCTACTGTTCGGCGGCACCGCAAGACAGTAGCCCTGCATGGGGGCATAGTCCCAAGCTTGCCGTAGGGTTTTCCCCGATGGCGGGGAGCCAAGAGGGTTCAGAAGGCATTCATAATGGTTTCTGGCCCCTTCCCTCTTCCGGCCCTGTTAAACAAGACAAGCCCGAGCATGACACCCGGGCTTGCCGGCGAGAGGAACCGTGAATGTCGAGGCGGCTCAGGCAGTGCGGCGGCGGATCGCACCGCCCATCATCGCCAGGCCGCCGATCGCCAGGAACGCCATCGTCGCCGGCTCGGGCACGGCGATGTTCAGTGTCGCTGTGTCCGTGGCCACCAGCGGCGCCCCCGTGCCGTCCGTCACCCGCACGGCGATCGTGTGGTCGCCCGGCGCCAAGCCCAGAACGGCGGTCAGGTAACTGTAGGTCAGTATCGGCGTGGCCCCGGTGGCGTCATCAAACAGGGTATCGCCGTCCAGATCCCATGCGTAACTGTAGGAAGCGATGCCGCCGCTGGCGCTGCCGTTCAACTGCACGTCGCCGCCGGAGGCCACCGCGTAGCCGCCGTGGGCGTCGGCCGACAGCGGATCGCTCTCCGTCAGGCGTACGTTGTCGATGGCACTCCACATGGAGGAATTACCGGCGGTTTGCAGATAGATGCGTGCGGTCCCCGACGTGGTCGCGGTGAACTGCACGTGGAAGTCCGTCAGGGTCCCCAGGACCACGTCCGCCGGATTCACCACATGCGAAGCGTGGATCACGTTGGATTGGTTGAGAAGATACAGGACCGTGGGAGCGAAACCCTCACCGCCAAGCATTTGCCCCACCGCCGCCGTCAGGGTGTAGACCTTGCCCGCCGTGAACGTCCCCACATCCTGATAGGCAGAACGCCCGCCGAGCATCTGAAGATATTGGGTGCTGTCCCCGCCGGGAATGGTGCCGGGATTGTTGCCCGATGTTCCGGCAAACCGGCTGTTGGCGGCGTCCACCGTGTAAACGTTGTAATCAGCTAACCAGCCCGTTGCACCCAGGACATAACCGCCCGGATCCGCGACATCGTCGGCCTCAAAGCTCGGGTTCGTAAGGGCGATCGGGTCAGCCGACGCCACAGCCCCCGTCAGAGTCACCCCAGCCAATGCGGCGACCATCGCCCCCGCCAACATCACCATCCGATTTCGCGACACCGTGTTCATGGTTCCCACTCCTTGTCTACGCCTCATGTGTCCTCGAGAGGCAAAAGGTTTCGCGTCGATATCCGCCGCGCCGGCGAACCGTTCACGCACTTGGCATAAGTAGCAAACCGCGTGCCAGACGAACTTTGTCCGCGATATATCTCGCGTAATACATTTGGCACACTATGGTTACGAAATATAGTCAGTCGCGCATGCCGATAACGATTTGTTGCCGTGATTCAACAGCGGGTAACGGCGGCAGGTACGCACAAAGCTATAACGTATTGCATATACGAATGTTGCGTACCATGTCTTGCGTGTTGCCTGGAATCAACATCCGAGAGGCAAGAAGTGTACAGTCGCATGGCACCACCACGCCGGGTCGTGGCGCGGGCGGCACTTACCTGCCCGTGGGGGTTCAGGGCCGTTCCACCCCGCAAGACCATGGGCGGGAGGCCATTCACTTGGCGGGCGGGCCGGTCGATCCCCGGTCGGCCCAGGTCACCCCCATGAGCATGTTGACAGGCTCAATGGTCTGGCGGGCGTTGGCAATGACATCCACCGCCAACTGCCCCAATGACTCGGGGGCGCCTTCGTCGAACCGGCTCAGTCGGCCGCCCGGGGCGGGCAGGTCGCGGCGAGACATGCCGCCGCTGATGACGCTGACATCCTGGGGAACTCGCAGGCCCATGGACTCGCAGGCCGAGAGCGCATAGGCGCCGCCTGGCTGATTGGATGCGACGATGCCGGTGACTGGCAGCCGGTGCAATCCCTCGCAGACCACGCGACGCGCGATCCGAGGATCGCCGCTGACGTCATCCCAGAGATTCTCGGGCAACACGGGCAATCCGTGGCGAGCGTGGGCGAGTTTGAACCCTTCCAGCCGGCACTCCACTTTCCAATTGGGCACCGCCAGGGACCCGAGGAAGGCCAACCGGCGATGCCCGAGCAGGATCAGCCGCTCGGTGGCCTGATAGGTGGCCGCCTGCGCGTCCGAATTGACGGTATGGACCCGATGGCCTGGGTCGATGTGATCCACGATCGCGACGCGCAGCCCGGCGATCCGCCAGGCCAGGATGGAATGGGCGGGAGGTTGCAGACTGACAAACAACCAGGCGCCCTCGCAGGGATCGCCGCCGCAGACACGGGCGAGGCAGTCGGCATCGGCCAGGTCCGGCAGGGCGCGGCAGACCCGGAGTTTCAGCCCGCACCGCTCGCACTGGCGATCGATCCCCAGAAGTATCTGCTCCTGAAATACGAGCGGTTCGGGAAGTTGCGCGGGGAAGACGATTGCCCGGCGAACCGGCAGCGGGCCGGTGTTCTGCCCGGTGACGACGATACCCGTGTGCGCCACAGGCGCGACCACCCTCTCCTGCACCAGCCGTTCAATCGCCTGGCGAACCGTGCGAGTGGAGACGTGAAACCGCTCGGCGATGGCCTCTCGATTCGGCAATCGACTGCCGGGCATGTAGCACCGCAACTGGCGACGAAGAACGCCTGCCAGCCACTCGGCCTTGCTTGCCGATTCCGAACGGGAGCGATGATCTGAAGAAGGTTCAAAGACCATTGCTCTCAGCTGCCTCCGGTCGTTCGGGTCATTGGGCATGCCGCGACCACTCTTCGCTGATCCCTTTTCCTGCGTCAGTTCGGGCCGGACTTTGCGGCGGCTTCGCCGGCTAACGCCAGCAACTCGGCGTCGGAGGCGGCGCGGCGCGAGGTCCAGCGCTCGATGAAGGCCTGGCTGCGCTGGTCGAGGAACTTGTCCACGCGGGCGGCCAGGTCGCCGTCGATCTTCTTGTCGTCCAGGGCCCGCTGGAGGAACAGAATCGCCTCGGCCAGTTGGATGCCTTCGCGGAGCATCTCGAACCGCTCGGTCGCGATAGGCCCGTCCGGGCCGGGGGCCATGTAGGCCATGGTGCTGCACGGCGGCCCAAGCCCGCCGCGGTCGCAACTGAGTGCATAGACGCGTCCGGCCTTCTTCAGCGGGAACAGGTCGCCGCCGAGTTGGCCAATGCCGTCGTGCCCGCGCATGATGACCTCTTCGCCCAGGTCGCGGGGCACGGTCAGTTGCGAGCCATCGCGGTGCCGCGTCCGGCAGGTGTCGGCCCACAGGTCGACCCGCGGCTTGGTCACGCTCTTGTAGCCGCGCGGCTTCATCGCGCCTTCCGTCCAGACGCACTCCGAGTAGCGGACCGGAATGAACACGTCCTTCGTCGTTCCGGGGAACCGGCCGGCCAGTGTCCCGTTGTGCGCGGTGTAGGCATATACGCCGTCCGGCCAGATCGCCTTGAACATGTCCACGGTCGACGGGGCCGGCGGGTAGCAGTAGGAGTTGTGGCCGAGGGCCGTGACGTCCCACCATCCCCGGGCCTCGACTTTCTTGCGAACAGTGTCGAGCACGGGCTTCCAGAAGGCGGTGCATTCCGGGCCGGGCGGCGGCATGTCCATCGGCGTCACCGTGCCCGTGGCGGGATCGAGCAGCGACACCTGGTTCGCCACGCCCCACGACTTGTTGTCCTTGCCCAACTGGCCCCAGCAGTTCAGCCGGAGGGGCAGCGGCTTGCCGATCGACTCGGCGATCGCGCCGAGGAACTTGTCAAACACGGTGAAGTCGTGGTCGAACGAGCCGTCCGGCTTCTTGATCCAGCGGACCACGGACTGCGTATTGCCGCCCGGGCCGTGCCAGTCCATCACCATCTCCACCGTCACCTGCCGTGAGTTGATCTCCGACATCAGCGCCAGCGACTTGCCGATCAGGGCGAAGTGCTTGTCCGACCAGAGCGGCACGTTGTAGTGCATTCCAAGCTGCTCGGCGGACAGGAAGCCCAGGTTGCGAATGCGCTGCTCCTTGGCGTCGGCCAGCGCCCACGCGCTCACGTTGAGCAGCACCGGTACGGACATCTGCGGCAGGCCTTCGGCGGCGACCGTCAGTTGGCCTGCGTATTTGCCCGGCTTGGCGTCCTTCGGCACGCGAACGCTCAGCCAGATCGGCGCGATCGCACCCGGGACGATCGCCTTGCGATCGACCGCCTGGCCGAGGTACGTGTCCTTCAGCGGCGGCAGCTTGGGGACCGAGACCTCCGCCGGCAGCGTCTCCTGCAAGCCGTCGAAGCGGAACGCCGGGGCCCATGACTTGTCCGACACGGCCGGCTCCGCCCGGCGCACCTTGACCGCGGCCGCGGGAATCTTGCCCGCATCGCCCGTCAACTCGCCGACAGTCACCTTGAGCCCCTTGATCGCCTGGGCTGAACTGACGATCAGACGCCCGGAGAACATGCCGTTGCGGGCGGCCGCGATCGAGACCAGCTTGGCCGGCTCCGCGGTGTCGCCATAGTCGTAGGCTGTCACCGTTTCGGAAGGCTGGCAGGTCCAGACCTGGACATCCTTCGGCCTGCCGGTGTTGGCTGCGACCGCGGCGTCGGCTGACAGTTTGATGCTTCGCAGTCCGGTGTAGGCCCAGATGCCGGGGACGGTGTACATGCCGCCCTCAGCCACGCGTTTGGCAGCGACGGCGCCGGCGTTGACGGCGGAGCGGTGCATCTGGATCGCGACGACGTTGACGCCCTTGCGGAGCAGTTTGGCGGGAATCTCCACGTCGGCCAGCTTGCGATATCGCTTCTCGAAGCCGGGCACGTTCTTGCTGATGTTCTGGAGGAACATGCCCTCCGGCTCGACGTAGAGGTCGTCGGGGTATTTCTCAGCCAAGGTGTCCGGGGCAAGTTTTGCGTCAACCGCCAGGCTGGCCCGCTTGAGTTCCTGGCCGTTCACGAAGACGACCAGGCCGCCGACGTATTCCAGGGAGAGCTTGAGGCCGGCCGCCTTGGCCGGATCGTCGACGAGGAACTTGCCTCGCACGCAGATCATCGCGCTGCGGGTAGCGGTGTGCAGCGCCGCCGGGCTGCGCCCGGTCGCCCTGCCCGGCGCGACCTCGACGGGCCCATGCTGGCGGTCCCAGCCCGAATCGTCGAAGTCCGGCTTGGCCCAGTCCTCCGGGGGCAGCGGCGACAGGTAGTCCGCCACCGGCTTCTCGCCCTTCTGCACCGGGTCGATCGCCACGGTGAGTTGCCCGTCAGCCGACAGCACCTGCGGGGTCTTGTAGACATAGAAGGTTCGGAAGTAACTGTCGTTGTCGAGCACGGCGGTCTGGGCCTGCGCCGTTCGCGACGCCCAGCAACCCGCGACCATCGCCGCCACGATCGCCCATCGATTCATCCGCCGCATGAAACACTCCTTGGCTGAGGGCAGAACTTCACTATTGGCAACAACCGGCATTGCCAGTAGAAGTGGAACCCGCGAGCGAAGGCAAAGTAGCGAGGCAGTCGCGACTGAAGTTGAGTTGACATGGACCCGGGCAGCACATCACGAACGATCGAGGCGGCGGCGCGTAGCATGCCGCTGCGCTCCCGGCTGCGGACGATCACGTTCGCATGGTTTCTCGGGGCCGGGTGGGCGTCGCTGTGCGGGGGCGTGATCTTCTTCCGGTTCGCCGACGACATGGGCCTGGGGCGGCGGTCGTTCACCTGGGGGCTGCTGTCGGCGATGCCCTTCGTCGCGACGGCGATCCAGATCTTCGGCAGCCTGCTGGCGGAGGCGACGGGGCGGAACAAGCGGCTGTTCATGGCCGGGCTGCTGATCCAGCGGATGTGCTGGCTGCCGATCGGGCTGCTGCCGTTCTTCGCGCTGCGGTTCCCGTCGGCGGCGGTGGCGTCGGTGCTGCTGCTGTTCTTCGTGCAGGCGGCGGGGATGCACTTCAGCACGCCGCCGTGGACGACGTGGATGGCCGACCTGATCCCGCCTCGAATCCGGGGGCACTACTTCGGCGTGCGGCACCGGATCGCGATGTGCATGTACCTGGCGACGGCGCTGCTGTCCGGGTAGCTGCTGAACGTGGCCCGGTCGGGCAGCGGGGTGATCCGCCTGCCCTGGCCGGACTCGCTGCTGTCGTGGTCAATGCACGCCGTGCCGTTTCCGTTCTCGCCGATCCAGCTCTGCTCGGCGCTGTTCATCGTGGGCGCGATGCTGGGCACGGCCGACGTGCTGTGCTTCGTGGGGGTTCCCGAGACCCGGGGCCGGGCAAACCCCAACCCGCCGTCGCTGCGCGAGTTGCTGGGCACCCCGCTGCGCGATCGCCAGTTCGTGCGGTTCCTTGTCTATTACTCGGTGTTCCACATCGGCTCGCCGGGCACCAGTTACTACATCTGGAACAACACCTCCAAGCACCTGGGCTTGTCCGACTTCGGCGTGCAGATCATGCTGGCCGTGGTACCGGTGCTCGGGGAACTGATGTTCGCGCCGGTCTGGGGCCGGCTCATCAATCGCGTCGGCCGGAAGACCGTGATGATGGTGTCGATGGCCTACCTGGTGATCCTGCCGGTGTGCTGGCTGCTGGTCCTGCCGCAATACTGGTGGATGGGGTTTGTCGTGTCCAGCCTGGGCAACGTCTGCTGGAACGGATCGGACCAGTGCAACCTGCACTGGCTGCTGCACATGGCCAGCGGCGAGAAAGGCTCGTCGAGCTACCAGGCGGTGTTCGCGCTGGCCGTGGCGATCACGGGCACGATGTCGGGGCTGCTGCTGGGCGCGATGGCGTCGCTCGGGTCAGGCATCCACTGGAATGTCGGGCCGTACCACTTCAATTACCTGCTGCTGGTCTTCGCGGTGGCCTCCGCCGTCCGCGGGATTGCATACCTCTTCCTGCTGCCGCGGCTTCACGACGACGCCCACCGTCAGCCGGTCGGCCAGGCGCTGCGGTACGTGCTGGTCATGGTGTCCGAGGCGATCGACACCACCGTAAGCCTGCCGCTGCGACTCCTGGGCATCCCGCGCAAGCCGGATGACCCTGACCAGAAAGACTGACCCGCGGAAACTGGAATCCACTTCAGCTCCCCCGGTTCGACGAACTATTCCCGATCGTGGGAAATGTAGCTATTGCCCGCGCGCGGCGGACTCAGTAGAATACGCCGAAATTTTTGCCGCGACCCGTTCGCTGCATCGTCCGGCTCTGGAACCTTCTTTCCTATTGCACGAGGTAGGGACAACATGATTGGCCGATTCTCCCAACTGCTCAAGAACGCCCGTGTCCGAACAGGTTACCTGGTCCTCCTGGCCCTGTTCTTCGTGGCTGTGTTCGCATGGAACGTCAAGGCCGAGCCGGGCACAAGCGGCGTTGGAACGGAAGTCAAGCACTCGTTCCGCTTCTTCAGCCCGCTGACGGACACAGCCAAGTACAAGAGCGGCGAGCGCATCGCCCTGCTCTGCATCCTCGGCGTGGCGGTGCTCGGGCTGCTCTACGCCGCCATGCTGGCCGGCCAGGTCAAGAAGGCCGACGAAGGCACGCAGAAGATGAAGGATATCGCGGCGGCCGTCCGCGAAGGCGCCAACGCCTACCTGGGCGCCCAGTTCAAGAAGATCGGGCCGCTGATCATCATCCTCACCTGCGTCCTGTTCGCAACCAAGTGGGGCAGTTGGGAGTTCGCGTTCGGCCGGGCCGGCGCGTTCCTCATCGGTTCGCTGTTCAGTTGGACCGTCGGGTTCGTCGGGATGCGGTTCGCCACCAGCGGGAACCTGCGCGTGGCGGCAGCCGCCCGCAAGAGCTATGGCGAAGCCATGCAGCTCGGCTACCGCACCGGCACGATCACCGGCATGTTGACCGACGGCCTGGGGCTGCTGGGCGGCACGATCATCTTCCTGATTTACGGCGAGCAGGCGTATGAAGCCCTGCTCGGGTTCGGCTTCGGCGGCACGCTGCTGGCGTTGTTCATGCGTGTCGGCGGCGGCATCTACACCAAGGCCGCCGACGTCGGCGCGGACCTGGTCGGCAAGATCGAGAAGGACATTCCCGAGGACGACCCGCGCAACGCAGCCACCATCGCCGACAACGTCGGCGACAACGTCGGCGACTGCGCCGGTATGGCCGCCGACATCTTCGAGAGCTACGAAGTCACCATCGTCGCGGCGATGATCCTGGGCCTGGCAAGCTTCGGGCACAAGGGCGTCATCTTCCCGCTGCTCGTTCGCGGCATCGGCGTGCTGGGGTCCATCATCAGCACCTACACGGTCAAGGCCGGGCCGAGGGACACCTCGGATACCGCGCTCAAGAGCGTCCACCGCGGCTTCTGGATCGGATCGGCGATCAGCGTCATCGGCTTCGTCCTGCTGGGCGTGTTCTACCTCCGGTTCGACGCGAGCATGGTCACGGCCGGCACGGTGACGCAGACCGCGTGGGATTCGATCAAGAACCTTCCCGCATGGCTCAATCTCGGCGTCGCCGGCATGGACATGAGGCCGGTGATGACGTGCTTCATCGGCATCATTCTGGCCATTGCGCTGAACAAAGTTACCAGCTACTACACGCACACCTCGCACGCGCCGGTCAAATCGCTTGCCCGCGCCTGCCAGACCGGCCATGCCACCAACATCATCCAGGGCTTCGCCGTCGGCTATGAAAGCGCGGTCGCGGCCACGGTCGTTATCGCTGTCTCCGTCGCCCTGTCCGTCCTGTGCTACTGGGGCACACCGGCCGTCTTCATCGCCTACGGCGTCGCCATGACCGGCATCGGCATGTTGACCCTCACCGGCAACACGATCTCCATGGACGTCTTCGGCCCGGTGGCTGACAACGCCAACGGCATCGGCGAGATGGGCTACGACAAGGCGGAAATGGAGAAGGCGGAGCCCGGCAGCTACAAGCGGGCGCGCCAGGTGCTGGCTGACCTCGACGCCGTGGGAAACACCACCAAGGCCGAAACCAAGGGCATCGCCATCGGCTCGGCGGTTATCGCGGCCGTGTCGCTGTTCGCCAGTTTCATCGCCGTTATCGCCGTCGGCAGCGAGGAAAACCTGAGCAGGATGACCGAGCAGCAGTACCAGTTCTTCGCGGCCAAGCTGTCGATCGCCGCCCCCATGGTGCTCATCGGCTTCCTCATCGGCGGCACCGTGCCGTTCCTGTTCAGCTCGATGCTGATCCGGGCGGTCGGGCGGGCGGCCTTCTTCATCGTCAAGGAGTGCCGCGTCCAGTTCCAGGACAAGGAAATCTGGGCCGGCACCAAGAAGCCCGACTACGGCCGGGTGGTCGGCATCTGCACGAGCACGGCCCAAAAGGAACTGGTCGGCCCGGGCCTGCTGGCGTTGCTGGCCCCGATGCTTGTCGGCTTCCTGCTTGGGCCGTACGCCCTGGGCGGGTTCCTGGCGGGCATGATCCTGGTGGGGCAATTGCTGGCAGTGTTCATGGCCAACGCCGGCGGCGCGTGGGACAACGCCAAGAAGATGGTCGAGGACGGCATGTATGGCGGCAAGGGCTCCGATGCCCACCGCGCGTCCGTTACCGGCGACACCGTCGGCGACCCGCTCAAGGACACCGCCGGGCCCGCCATCAACCCCCTGGTTAAGGTGATGAACATGGTCAGCCTGCTCGGGCTGGGCCTGGTGCTGAGTTTCAACGCCTCCGGCGTCAATCCGGACACCGGCAAGATCACCGATGCCCTGAAGGCCGGTGCAAGCCTGGCGACGCTACAGGCCATCAAGGACAAGCCGACCGACGGCCTTATCGGGCTGATCGTGGTACTGGTCGCGATCATGGGCATTTGCTGGGCCGTCTGGCGTAGCAAGCACGAGACGCCGGAGATGAAGGCGATGGACCAGGAGCCGGCCTCCAGCCAACAGAACCCCAAGCACTAGAGGACAATAAGATATGGAGTCGCCGGAAGTTGTGCAGCCGGCGACTCCATTTCCTCCCCGGCTGCAAATGGCCGGGGCAGGACCGAATTACCCAAATGGTTTTCTCGCAGTTGAGAAAATCGCTCCCACTTGTTAGACTGTTCCCTTTACCCGCCCCGCACTTCAGCGGGCACGGTGGTTCCAGGGGCTCGCGTAACGCGAGCGAAGGTGAATCTGACAATGGCATACGAGGCGCTTCTGTTAGCCGCCGTACTGATCCCGACCCTCGGCTCGTTGCTGCTGCCGATGGTCGGCCCGGTTTCGGCCCGGTTGAGGAACTACCTGGCGTTCGTCCTGATCGCCGTCGCGTTCGTCTGTTCCGCGATGCTGATCCGGCAAGTCCTCCGCGGCGAGGCCATCGTCGTGCAGATGTTCGGCGTCCGCGCCTTCCAGGCCGACGCCTTGGCCGTCTTCACCGCCTGCGTCTCGTCGCTGGTCAGCGCCATCGTCGTCCTCTACTCCTTCGACTACATCCGCGAATACCCCTACCAGGACGAATACTACTTCATGGTGACGATGTTCCTCGGCTCGATGATGGGCCTGGTCTTCGCCACCAACCTGGCCGTCCTCTACGTGTTCTGGGAACTGACCGCGATCGCAAGCTGGCGGCTGATCGGCTTCTTCCGCGACAAGGAATACGTCCGCCGGGCCGATAAGGCGTTCCTGATGACCGCCTTCGGCGCCCTGGCCATGCTCCTCGGCTTCGTCATCCTGTTCGCCCAGGCCGGCTCGCTCGACTTCGCCGCACTGAAGGCCTACTACGCCGGCCACGCACTGCCGAGCCTGGCGGTCGGGTTGATCCTGCTGGGCATCCTGTCGAAGTCCGCGACGCTGCCGTTCCAGACGTGGCTGCCGGACGCCGGCGTGGCCCCGTCGCCCGTCACCGCCCTGCTCCACGCCGCCGTGCTGGTCAAGATCGGCGTCTACGCTTTCGCCCGGCTGTTCGTCGTCACGCTGCCGCTGGCCGGCGCGACGCTCGCCACGCACTGGGGCAGCGTGCCGTGGAACCAGGTCGTGCTCGTCATCGCCGCGGCCAGCGCCCTGATCTCCGCGGGCGCGGCCATGATCGACACCGACATCAAGCGCATCATCGCGTTCAGCACGATTTCCCAAATCGCGTTCATCTTCCTCGGCTTCGCCTCCGGCTCAGCGATGGGCGCCGCGGGCGCGACGCTCTACATCCTGATGCACGGCCTGGCGAAGGGCGGCCTGTTCCTGATCGCCGGCGTCATCGAGCACGGCGTCCACACCAAGGACATCCGGCTGATGGGCGGCCTGGCCCGCAAGATGCCGATCACCGCGGCCTGCTACCTGCTGTGCGCGTTCTCGGTGATGGGCATCCCGCCGTTCGGCGGGTTCTTCAGCAAATACATGGTCATCGGCGGCGCGATCAACGGCGGCCACACATGGATCGCCCTCACGTTCGTGTTCGGCGCGATTCTGACGGTGGTCTACCTGATGCGGCTGTTCCGCATGGTGTTCCTCGGCGAGGCCAAGCGCGAGTCGCACCGCGAGGGCACGCCGCTCATGGTCGGCTGCGTCGCCCTGCTTGCGGCGCTGGGCATCGTCGGCGGCTTCGTGATTAACCCGCCGGCCGTCTTCGCCATCAAGGCCGTCGCCGCCAAGGCGCTCGACCTCGTCTCCACCGGCAACAACGGCCTGCTGCTGCCGGTCCTGCTGCCGTTCGTCGTCGGGCTGATCGTGCTGGCGATGCCGAAGGTCTCGGCCACGATTCGCGGGGCCGTCACCGTCGCGGCGCTCCTGGTCAACTTGATCGTTGTCGCCATGATGTTCCGCAACTCGGTCGGCCTGACCTACTCCGCCGCATGGGGCGGCTTCTTCACGTTCTCGCTCGCCCTGACAAAGTTCAACGGCTTCATCATGCTGGCGGCGACGGCCTTCGGCCTGCTGGTCGCGCTCTACAGCGTGCCGTTCATGAAAACCCGCGAGCGAACCGGCGAGTTCTACTTCTACCTGTTGCTCACGGGGGCGATGGCCAACGGCGCGGTCCTGGCCAACCACCTCGTCACCATGCTGTTCTTCTGGGAAGGCCTGCTGCTGCCGCTGTTCGGGATGATCTGCCTCGGCCGGCCCGGCGCGTGGAAGACCGCGATCAAGGCGCTCATCATCGTCGGCCTGACCGACCTGTGCCTGATGGCCGGCATTGGCATCGTCTACTGGCAGAACAACGGCAACCTGATGATGAACCAGCACATACCGATCACGGGCCTGCTCGGCCTGGCGGCGGTGCTGATGATTATCGGGGCGCTGGGCAAGGGCGGCTCGATGCCGGTCCACTCCTGGATCCCCGACGCCGCCACCGACGCCCCGCTGCCGTTCATGGCCTTCCTGCCCGCCGCCATCGAAAAGCTGCTCGGCATCTACTTCCTCTGCCAGGTCTGCCTGAACCTGTTCAACATGGCCAGCGTCAGTTGGATCAGCCCGATGCTCATGATTATCGGCGCGGCCACGATCCTGCTGGCCGTCGCCATGGCGCTGGTCCAGAAGGACTTCAAGCGGCTGCTCAGCTACCACGCCATTTCGCAGGTCGGCTACATGATCCTCGGCATCGGCACGGGCAATGCGATCGGGATCGTCGGCGGCCTGTATCACATGATTAACAACGGCCTCTACAAAAGCCTGCTGTTCCTCACCGGCGGCTCGGTGGAGCACCGGACCGGCACGACGGACCTGGCGAAACTCGGCGGGCTCGGCACGAAGATGCCTATCACCTTCGTCTGCTTCCTGGTCGCCGCGTTCTCGATCTCCGGCTTCCCGCTGACCAACGGCTTCTTCAGCAAGGAAATGATCTACGACGGCGCCCGCGAGGTCCACCACTGGGGCAACTGGTTCTACGGCGCGGCCCTGCTCGGCTCGTTCCTGACGGCCGCCTCGTTCCTCAAGCTCGGCCACGCGGCCTTCCTCGGCAAGCGAAACGCGGAGCACGACACCGTCCGCGAGGCATCGCCGCTCATGCTGCTGCCGATGATCGTCCTGGCCGGCGCGTGCCTGGTGTTCGCGGTGTCCGCGATCCCCGTCGCCAAATTCCTCGTGCCGGCCTACGAAACGACCGCTTTCAGCATCAACAATGCGTTTGTGATGCCGCACGCCGACACCTTCCTGATCGCAATGACCTGTGCGGTGCTGGCGGCGGCGTTCATCAACCACCTGGCCGGCGTGAAGCGGACCGGTGCCGGCCTCGGCGCGGTGGATCACATCCACTACGCTCCGGTCCTGCACACCATCTACGACAAAGCCGAGCAACGGTGGTTCGACCCGTACGAGTGGCTGATGGGCCTGTTCAACCTGGCCGCCCGAATCGGCTACCTGCTCGATCGCCTGACCGACTGGCTGTATGAAGGCGTGACGGTCGGCCTGACGCGCGGCCTGACCGGCGGCGTCCGCTGGGCCCACGGCCCGAGCTACGGGATGTATATCGTGTGGGCGGTGGTCGGCGCCGCGGCTGTGCTTTGGTATCTGGTCTGAACAAAGAAGTGGTCAGTGGCCAGTGATTAGTGGTCAGCAACAAGAAGAATTCCACTGACCACTGACCACTGACCACTGGCCACTGATTTAGGAGCGAACGATGCTTTCCTGGTTCATATTGGCGCCGCTGGCGGGGCTGGTTGCTCTCAACCTGCCGCTGGCTGCGCCGCTGCGGAAAAGAGCCTTCAGCCTGGCGGTCCTCTTCGCGCTCGCCCAGGCAGCCATCGTGCTGGCGGTCCCGGCCCGGTCCTGGGCGCCGTCCACCGGCGTGCTCGCCCAGATCAGGCTGAACCTGCACATGGACAACCTCGTCGTCGTCCTGATGCTGTCAATCTCGATCGCCTTGTTCGCCGCCGCCCTAGTCGGCAGGGCCATGATCGCCGCCGAACGCGCCCGGGGCAACTTCGTCAGCCTGCTGCTGGTCAGCCTGACCGGCATGAACGGCGCGGTCCTGGTCACCGATCTGTTCTCCCTCTACGTGTTTCTGGAGGTCGTCTCCGTCTCATCGTTCATCCTCATCGCGTTCAACCGCGACCGCGGCGGCCTGGAAGGTGCGTTCAAGTATCTGATTCTGTCCGCCGTCGCCACCGCGATGATGCTCTCCGGCGTGGCGCTGCTGATGATGGTCACCGGCAGCACGACCTTCGTCGAGGTCCGCAAGGCACTGGCCGACCAGGGCGGCTTCGCCCGGCTGGCGATCGCCGCCTTCGCGTGCGGACTGTTCATCAAGGCCGGACTCGTGCCGTTCCACGGCTGGGTGCTCGGCGCATACTCGGCCGCCCCCGCGGCGGCGTCGGTCCTGCTGGCTGGCATTGTAACCAAGGTCTCCGGCCTGTATGCCCTGTTCCGCCTGACGACCGACGTGTTCCCGCCGACCCACGGCCTGGGCCAGGTGCTCCTGCTCGTGGGCGCAGCCTCGATCATCGTGGGCGCCCTGGCCGCCCTCGGCCAGAAAGACATGAAGCGGATGCTCGCGTTTTCGAGCATCAGCCAGATGGGCTACGTGGTGCTGGCCCTCGGGTGCGCCGTGGCCGCCCGGGCGGCGAACATGGACAGCGCGGTGGTCGGTCTGGCGCTGGTCGGCGCGGCCTTCCACCTGTTCAACCATGCCGTGTTCAAGTCGCTGCTGTTCGTCAACTCGGCGGCACTGGAGATGCAGATCGGCACGACCGACATGGCCCGCATGGGCGGGCTCGGCGGCAGGATGCCGATCACCGGCACGACCTCCTGCATCGCCGCCCTGTCGACCGCCGGCATCCCGCCGTTCTCCGGGTTCTGGAGCAAGATCATCATCGTGGTCGCCCTGTGGAAGGCCGGCTTCGAGGCGTATGCCATGATCGCCGTCGCATTGAGCCTGCTGACGCTCGCGTATTTCCTGGTCCTCCAGCGGCGCGTGTTCTTCGGCAAACTGCTCGACGGCCTCGGCGAAGTGACCGAAGCCGGCTGGGAAATGAGGGTGTCCTCGATCATCCTGGCTGCTGTGACGACGGGTGTCGGCCTGCTGTGCCTGGCGGTTCCGCCCGTGCTGCACGCGTTCGTCGCCCAGGCGGCGGAGATGTTGAAATAGACGCCGGCGCACCCGGCACTCGATAGGAGCGTAGAAACAGATGATACTGAACGGCTTGTTACTCCTGGCGCTGGTCGCTTCGGCGCTGGCCACCGTGATGACCGCCCGCCTGCTGCGGGCCGCCATCCTGCTGGCTGGCACCAGCGGCACGCTCACGGTGATCATGTTCCTCCAAGGCGCGCCGCTGGCCGGCGTGTTCGAACTGTCGGTTTGTGCCGGCCTGATCCCGGCGATCTTCATCGCGACGATCGGCCTGACCCGCCGGCTTAACCCCGAAGAGGCGGCTGCCCGCAGCCGGCTGAAGCTCCGGCAGTACGCCCCGCTGGTGCTGATCGTCCTGCTGCTCGGCGCGCTCACCTGGCACGCACTGACAACCCACTCCGCGTTCGGCTACACGCTGCCCCTGGCCAGCACCGACACCGATGCGCGGGTCGTGCTGTGGAGCCGCCACGCGGACCTGGTCGGCCAGATCGTCGTACTCACCGCCGCCGCGTTTGGCGTGGTCGCGCTGGTGAAGGGAGGCCGCGATGAATAACGAAATGTTCGCACTGTTCGGCGTCGGCGTGGTGTGCGTGCTGGCCATCGGCGTTTACTGCATCGCGATCACGAAGAACCTGATCCGCGTGCTGATCGGCATGGAGGTGATGACCAAGGGCGTCACCCTGCTGCTGATCGCCGCGGGCCGGCGGGCCGACCGCCTCGCCCTGGCCCAGTCGCTGGCCATCACGCTGATCGTCATCGAGGTCGCGGTGATCGTGGTGGCGGTC
>JAQTVL010000437.1 GCA_028706835.1 Phycisphaerae bacterium
GAAAGCCCTGTACGTCGCGGGTGGCGGTGGGCGTGGTTCCCGTGGCCACGCTCACGAACAGGTGGCCCTCTTCGCCGCCAAGTTCGATGTGATTCTGCTGGCGGCCGTTCAGGTTCACCAAGGCTTCGGTGGCCGCCGCGGTGGCGTCCCTGACGAACGTGCCGCAACAGAACGAATCGGCCGTCCGAATTGGCGAGACGGTCCCGGCGGACCGGTCCCAATAGGCCCGGCCGCCGGCCAGGCAGACTTTGCTGGCGATCTTCTGGAGGGAAATCTGCCCCTCGGTTTGGATGGCCGCCGGCTCGCCATCGGTCAGATTGCGCAGGCCGGACACATACCCGGCCCGGCCGTCGGCGAGCTGGATCACCTCGCCGGACGTGTACCCCACGGCGGGCGTCGTCACGGCGACGGCGCTGTCAGAGCTGGCAATGATCGCTTCGGCTGTCATGTTCGGGCCTCAAAAGGAATGGTTGGCGTCTCGGAAAAAAAGGCGTTGCGTATCATGGCGCCCCGGGTGGTTGCCCGCGGCGCGCGGTTCAACCGTTAGCGGATCAGCCTGCACCGGTGGACTTGTGGATCCCCTTGAAGTCCATGGCGGCCGCGCCGATGGTATGCTTGAGGTCCCATCCGATCCCCCACTGACCTTTGTCCAGCGTGTAGGAGCGGAGTTGCGGCTGCCGGTTGGTCCCGCGCAGGTAAGCCACCTTGATCCCGCGGGAGCCGCCAGCGGCCAAGAACCAGTTCGTATCGAGGCCGGTTCGTGCGGTCGCAGGCTTGGTGCGAGGATCGGACACGCCGCCCGCGCCGATACGGTCGTCGACGCGCAGGGCAAGGTTCTCGGCCGCCAGGATGTTGACCGTCATGTAGTTGCTGGGCGTGGCGGCCGCGGCGGCGGCCGTGTACGCCTGCGCGACCGAGTTCAACAGCTCCATGGCCGTGAACTTCAGCGCCATCGGCACGATTAGGAACCGTGGCCGGATGTTGAGCGTGGCGTTGCTCTTCGAGTCGCGATACTTGCCCATGGCCAGGATTGCGGCCTTGAGCCCGGGCGACCCGAGAACGGCCGTGGTCAGGTTCGCGTGACCGCCGGCCGTGGCAACAGCCGTGGCGTTGAACAGCAGGCCGGTGTCGGCCATGGGGGCGTTGGCCAACAGCACCGAATAAACCAGGTCCGGCCGCAGCCTCGCGGCGGCTTTGCCCATCTCCACCGGCATGTTGAAGATTGCGCCCAGCCGGTCGTCGATGACGTCCTGCCCGTCGGCGGAGAACTTCTCGGCGTTGGCCGCCACCTTGTAGGTCTCGCGGCTGTCGGACATCGTGGCGTCCTTTGCCGTGCCGCCACGAGGCAACTGCTCGAGCGATGCGCCGGCCGCCAGCGAAATGTCTTCGTGGGTGAGGTAGTTCGCCACATCCTCCGTCTCGCACCAGTCGGTGGTGTCCGTGATCTCGTCCCACCCCTGCATGAGCTTCACGTACGCCGACGTGGTGAAGGCATACGCCAGCGTGCCGCCGGAGACAGCCGCTCGCATTGCTTCTTCCGGGTCCATGATCATGCGGCCCGTGTCGATCATCGCGCACATGCGTACCAGGTCGAGCGCGCTCATGGAGCCCATCCGCCGGCCGGCCTCCACGTCCTGCTCGGTCAATTGCGGCGCGCTGGCGATCGTCCCTCGGCCGTTGATGAATGGCCGACCGACGCACCCGGTCCGGTCCACACCCGCGTGGGTCATCATGGCGGCTGCCGCCAGGCTGCGCTGCGTGGTGTCGGCATCGCGCCCATAGCTGTGGATCGCCGGCCCGACCGCCTGAGTCCGTTGCTCGCGCACGAGCAGCAAGAACTCGCGACTGGCGCGGTTCTCGTCCCAGCCTTCGTCGATGGCCCGATCCCGGATCTCGGCCGGCACGTCGGTGCCGGCCAGTTGGCGGATCGCTCGCACCCGGTTGCGCTCGGCGGCGATCGCGGCCTCGGCGGAGACCGGGGGAGCGGTCTCCGGCGCGCTGCGCGTGGGAGTCTGCGGCAAGGGCGGCGGCGTCACCGGCGGGTTCGTAACCTGGACGATCGCCTTGTCGGCGGCGGCCCGCTGGTCGGCATTGAGGCCCAGGTAATAGGCCTGCGCTTCCGCCTCGGTGGCTTCCGCTCGCAGCCCAAGGTTCTCCAGATACTTGCGCAATTCGGGATGCATGGTATTGGCTCCGTGGAAAGGTGAGAGTTCGCGAACCTTGGCCTGCGAGTCGGCCCCGATGGGGACGACGGACACTTCTTTGAGGCTCCATCGGGTGGCGACGCGCAGCGCGCGTTTGCCCGCGGTGTAGGATCTGCCAGCCACGGTCGCCGTCTGGCCGGACGGGATCTGCGTGGATTCGTTGACGCGGTATCCGACCGACACGTCGGTAAGGTGGCCTTGCCGTACAAGATTCCAGGCGGAGTCGGCTTGAGCGTTGTCCCGGGCGAAAAACAGCCGGGCCACGAGGTTCTCTCCCTCGCGTCGCAGGTCTCGGGCAGAACCGAGCACGCCGTCCAGCGTCCACCGATTGTGGATTCCTAATAGCGGCATTCGACGAGGGAGGTCAGCGCCCGAGCCGAGGAGCACTTCCGAGACGACCTCGCCCGAACGCCAGTCAAAGACCTCGACGGCCTGGTCGGTGGAGATCGTGGCCTCGATCGACCGCTCGTCATCGTTGATCGTCTCGCTGCGAAGGGCAATCGTCAGACTCGACAGATCGCGGGTCTGCTCAGCGGGGGCCCGGGTTTGTAACGGCGAATTGTCAAACATCGGCTGTTGCCTCCGTCTCCGTTTCCTCTTCGTCCTTCTCCGTCTGGTCGTCTTCCGGCATCACCGCTGGCTGAGTTGCGCGGAGGTAAGAGCCGGGCGGCGGAAGGGGCGGCAGCTCGTAACTTGCGCGGAGCCCGTTCGTGCGTCTCTCGGCCGCGAACACGGCTTCCTCATCGAGTCCGTTGATTGCGCAGGCGTAGGCGAACGGCAGGGTTCCGGTTTCGATCCCAAGCCGCTCGGCCGTTCGCTCCTTGGTGGGATCCACATGCGGAGGCACCGGCCAAATCCACCGCAGCGTAACTCGCGGCGGCCGGGCTCTCAGTTCGCGGTAACTGAATCGGGCCTCCTTGACCACCTCGCCCAGGGACCAGGACAGGCACCCATAGCTGCGAGGGCCGCCAGACAGCCAAATTTGCAGCCCGTTGCAGACGCGCTGATAGTTCGACCCGTCGAACCGAGCCGAGCTGTAGTTATGGCGGGAGGCGTCCAGCCGTACCGTCATCAGGGGCATGGCAGCAGGGCGGCCGATCTCCGCATGGACCTCGCGCCGATACTCGACGTATTGCGCGGCCGGGTGCTCGCTTCGCAACTGCATGGGCTTCCAGCCGGGCGGTCCAGTGAACTGGGTTCGCCTCTCGATCGAGGCCGATTCGTTGACCTCGATGTAGTTGGCGTTGGCGTGGTCCGTGTACCAGGCCACGCCCATCATGGCTGCCGCGTCCGCCGCGTCGAGGACGTGGTCGTCGTAGTCGCGCAGGTCCGCGACCCGATTCAGGCTGGGAGCGAGCCACGGGAAGCCCCGGGCCTGGCCCTCTTCCTTCGCGACGAATTCGTGAACGATCATATCCGCGGGCACCGGCGTAAAGTTGGTCGGCGCGAGAAGCGGTTGCCCCGCGGGCGATTCGTCCTGGATCCAGTAGCGGATCGGGACCGCCTCATCATCGAACTCGACGCCCATCATGCAGCGCGGATTGATCGCCTGGCTGATCGGGGTCCCGAGTCGGCGAGGGTGGATCGGCTTGAGCCGCATCTTCACGGCTCCGGTTGCATGGCGGCTGGTGATCGTTTGGGCCAGGAATTCGCCATTGACCCACAGCGATCGGACCCAAGACTTGAGCAGCTCAGCGCCCGAGAATCGCGGGTCCGGGGTCGGGGCGTAAAACCAGTCCTGCCAGACCGCCTCGGCCGTCTCGCTGTAGGCCTTGTCGTCGCTCTCGACCTGGAGCGTCGGGCCGTGGGCGCCGACGATGTCCTCGCAGTGCGTGGTGATCACGCCTTCCACGATGCCGTTGTTGGCGGCCTCGTAGGCTGACCTGGTCCGAAGGGTGGCGAGCCGGTCAATCAGATCGGCATTGATCGCGTTGTCCGTCGCGTTCTGCCAGTGCGCCTCGTTGAGCCGATTCGTGTCGGCGGCCTCCCAGCGTCGCAATCGGAATGGACCTGGGCGCCCGCCGCCACCGCTGGCCGGCGGCTCTTGACGCCGGAGTGGTCTGCCGTATTGGTCCAGGAGTCGCGGTCGCATGCTTAATCGCAATTGCTGGGGCGGGCGTACGTAACCTTGGTCTGTCGGATGCCGGTCGTCGCGACCGCGGCCGCGCTGGCAAGCTGCCTGCACTGAGTGATGAACTCGTCAATTGCC
>JAQTVL010000438.1 GCA_028706835.1 Phycisphaerae bacterium
TGATATCCGGCCGCAATCGCCCGGCGGCTGCGATCACGATGGTCCTGCTCGCGGTCGTCGGCTGCACGACGTTGCTGTGGGGCCACCTGCCGGCCCGCCTGACGACGACTGCGTCGCGGGCGGACCGGGCGATCCTGTGGACGATCCGCTACGCCAACCCGCTGCTGGCTGCCAACGATGCGGTCAGCCCGCCGACGCAGTTCGATTGGCCGCACCACGGCTGGATGTATCGCCACTACGGCATCATCGGTGAGAGCCGCCTGCTGGGCCAGCCGAATTGGGCGTGTGCGACGATGCTGTACCTGGTCGTTGCCGCGATCGCGGGAGCGGCCTCGCTCACCATCGGTTCGAGAGTCTCTTGCCCGCCCCAGGGCGCAACGGCGCGCTCCCCTTCGGGTCGCGGCTAGGCAATACCCACTCAACCTTTCTGTTCGGAGCGAGCTGTGAAGAAACTGTTCAGTTGGCTGACGCGGATCGGGCCGGGGTTCGTCGTGTGCGCTGTTGTCCTCGGGCCGGGCAGCCTGACCGCGGCCACGCGAATGGGGGCGAAGTTCGGCTACGCGATGCTGTGGATTCCGCTGATGGCGGGCGTGGCGATGGCCTATTTCACCACGGTATTCATGCGCTACGGCATCGAGTCGAACCAGAGCTTCCTGACCCAGGTGCGGCGGTCGTGGGGCCGGTGGTATGCCGGGCTGTGCGGGTTCGCCATGTTCTTCGTGTGCGCGTCGTTCCAGTTCGGCAACAACGTCGGGGTGGCGACCGGCATGGACGGCATGTTGGCGCGGTCGGTCCAGCCGGGCGAGCCGATCCAGTCCGTCCTGCCGCCGTGGGCGTGGATCGTCGGGTTCAACGCCCTGTCGATCCTGTTCTTGTTCGCGTTCAAGAAGGTCTACTCGATCATCGAGAAGGGCATGACCGCGCTGGTGGCGATCATGGTCATCGTGTTCTTCGCTAACCTTTACTTTGCCCGCCCGAGCCCGTCGGGCTTCCTGAAGGGCTGCGTTCCGACGATCCCCGCCGACATGGACTGGTTCCTTGCGGCGGCGACGGTCGCGACGACGTTCTCGATCGTCGCCGCTATCTTCCAGGGCTACTTTGTGCGAGCTCGAGGCTGGCAGCAGTCGGACTACCAGAAAGGCGTGGCCGACTCGATCAGCGGCATCGCCATCCTCACGCTGGTGACGATGGTTGTGCTGGCGACCAGCGCCAAGGTGCTGCAAGGCCAGCAGGTACAAACTGCGGCCGACATGGCCAATCAATTGCAGCGGCTGTTCGGGACGTTTTCGCGCGTCATCTTCTGCATCGGGTTCGTCAGCGCCGCGTTCTCCAGCTTTCTGGTCAACGCGATGATCGGCGGCACGCTGTTGAGCGACGGATTTGGGTTTGGCGACAACCTCAACGGCACGCCGGCCAAGGTGTTCTCAACGCTGGCACTGCTGGTCGGAATGGGCATCGCCCTGGCGGTGAAGTATGCCCACGTCTCGTTCGCCGACGCCCTGATGCTCGGCGAAGCCGGCACGTTGCTCACCATCCCGGTCGTCATCCCCGCCACGATGCTCGTCCTGTTTGCCCGCAAACGATCCACGTTTCAGCCGGTGGGCTGGGTCGGCCGAGTCGCCACCGTTGCAGGCCTGTGCCTGCTGATCTTCATGGCCGTGATGTCGTTCGAGAAGATCCTTCAGCGGGTTCACAAGACGTTCGGGGGGTAATCAGCGGGCCAGGTGCGGCAGCAGGCCGGACTGGGCGAAGAACATCCCGCCAAACCGGAGCCCCGACGCGCGATCAGGCGGGCCGGCCGCTCTCCGTCCGGCGGACCAGCAGGAACGAGCGGTCGTCGGTGGGCAGGCCCCCGCCGCGGAATGCATCGACGGCGGCCGAGAACGAGCCGGCGATCGCCTCAATGCCGGCGGCGCGATCCTGGGCGCAGGCGTTCCGCAGAAACTCCCCGAGACGCTTCGCGCCGAGCATTTGCCGGTTTGCGTCGGCCACGTCGGTCAGGCCGTCGGTGAACATCGCCAGCAGTTGGCCGGGCGCCAGCTCGATGTCGTCCGCCTCGAACCGGATCGGCACGATGCCCAGCGGCGGGTGGCGGTTGATCTGCGGCTGCGACAGCCGGCCGTCGGCGCCGAGCAGGAACGGCAGCGGATGCCCGGCGCTCATGCACGACAGCCGGTTGGCCTTCGGGTCGACCAGCCCAGCCATCAACGTGACGAACGAGCCCTCCGTCAGGCGGTCGCAGAGGTAGTCGTTGACCGCCGCCAGCAGGTCCGCCAGGCCCGCCGTCCGCGGGAAATTCGTGTGGATGATCGCCTGGAGGCTGGTCGAGACCAGCGCCGCCGGCAGGCCCTTGCCGCAAACGTCCGCGACGATCAGCAGTGTCCTGCCGTCCGGCGAAGGCACCACGTCGACATAATCGCCGCCGACCCAGCGGCAGGGCTCGTAGCCGATGGCGATCTCCAGCCCGGGCGCCACGACCTGCCGCGGGATCAGCTCCATCTGGATTCGCCGGGCGTGCGCCAGCTCGTGCTCGATGGCGGCGTGGGCCTCCGCCTGCCGCCGCGCCGCCCACGCGGCCTCCGCCTGCACGTAATGCTGTGCCGCCAGCCCGATCAGCGACAGCCACTCGCCGTTGGCGAACGCCGGCGGCAAGGTCACGTAGAGCACGTCCGCCCGCCCCGGCGAGGCAGCCAGCGGACACGCGACAGCCGCCGCGGAGTTCTCCGCGTTGCCGGCCATCGCCGGCTGGCCGCAGTCCAGCGCCGCCGCCAGCAGCGAACGCGACACGTGGAGCGGCTCGCCCGCCTCAGCCGATCCAGCCAGCGTCAACACGTCGAACGCGACCCGGCCGTCGGTCCGCGTCACGCTCAGCCGGGCGACGGAGAACGCGTGGAACTGCTCGTCCGCCAGCACGCGGCAGAGCGCCTCGTGCCGGGCGGCCCGGTCGTCGATGGACGCGAGCTGCCGGCCGAGCTCCATCAGCGACGCCAGGTGCGTCGCGGAGATCTTGGCCGGCTCGATCTCCGCCAGCCGGACGATCGGCCCGGCGTCAGCGTCAGGGTTGTCCGTGCGGAACGCGGTCATTGCCGGTTCGTTATCACTTCCCCCGCCGCTCCCGTCAAGGTTCAACTCGGCCAGCCAGCCGCACTCGGGGCGGCGTGGGAATTGGCCCCGGGGCGCGAGTCAGATTTCAGCGGCCGCCGCGACGGGCTCGCCCTGTAGATTACGCCGCGGCAAGCGAGTCAGAAGTTCCCGGGCAGTAGACCAGGGCCTAGCGGGAGCGACAGGATTCCGTGCAAGCGTCCGAAGTCCGTCATTTTGTGGAGTGCGGTAGCGCAGCTACCGCTTTGGTTTGCGTAACGTCGCGCCTGCCCTCCACAGCGGTAGCTGCGCTACCGCACTCCACAAACGACGAAGACTTCAGGTCCCTCCCAACTCCGGCCTCGCGGCAGATGCCCTTACGGGCACACTACGAACAGACGCGCTCGTAGTGACGCCGCAAGGCGTTCCCTTGCCGTCTTCGTGCGGGAAACAAAGCACCGCCACAAGGCCCGCCCCCACCGCTCGCGTCATTGCGTGACATCCCGCGGCTGTGGTAGAGTCTGGCCAACTCTCGCGGAGCAACGCCGGGCATGCAGCTGTTCACTCCGGCAACTCTCTCTTGACCGCCCGCCGGTGCGAGCGACAATTGGCGGACCGACACCAACTGCTACGGAGTGTTAAGCATGATCAGCGCCAAGGACAAGGAGATCATTCATCGCCTCGCTGCCGCCCAGGCCGAGATCGCCGCTCTGCCCGTCCAGGAGCAGAAGCGCAGCCTGTGGCGCAAGCTCAATGCCCTGCGACCGGCCCGCCCGATGGTCACAATCGACCAGGTGTGCTGGAACGAGATGAACGTCGACGACGAACTGACGCTGCGCTGTGAGGACCGCGAGTGCCGCGGCTACGAGCAGGAGCTTCGTCGCCGGCTGTACCAGTGGCGGCATTTCCCGGTGGACATGGTCGTCGAGCCGTTCATCCGCGTGCCCAAGGCGGTGAGGAACTCCGGCTTCGGCATGGCGGTGCAGGAGAACGTTGCGATCACCGACCCGACGAACAGCGTCCGGGGGCACGGTTACACCAACCAGTTTCAGACGGACGCCGACCTCGACAAGGTCAAAACGCCGGTCATCGAGCACAACGCCGCCGAGACGGCCCGCCGCATCGAAGTGGCCAACGAACTGTTCGCCGGCACGCTGCCCGTCCTGGAGTACGGCATTGAGCCGTACCTTTCGGTGTGGGACCCGCTGAGCACGTGGATGAGCGTGGAGGGGGCGCTGTACGGCCTGATCGACCGCCCGGACTTCATGCGCGAGCTGGTCGGCAGGATCGTCGCCGGCTACATGAGCATGCTCGACCAGCTCGAAGCCAG
>JAQTVL010000439.1 GCA_028706835.1 Phycisphaerae bacterium
CCGGCAGGACGCGAACAATCGCCTGGTCGATCGTCTCGCCGGTCCCCGGATCGACCACGCGCACCAGCGTCATCCGATCCGCCGTCGCCGGCAGCCCCCCCGCCCGCTCCGGCACGGCCAGTTTGCGCAGCAGCGACAGAGCCCCGCCGCCAAACACCCGCACCGCCGCCAAGCCGCCCGGCCCCAGGGGCGTCAGCAGCGTGACGAAGTTCGTGTCGGTCTCTGCCATGGTTCGTGACAACTTGGCGGAAATGGAGTTCCCAGACGTGACGGCCGATCCCTACCGCCGCCCGTCCATCGCGTCCACGTGCTTGCGGAGGGCGAGGTTGATGCCCATGAACGTCAGGTTCGGCACGACGGAGTCGACGAACTCATACGCGGAGGCAATCAGCTCCGCGTCGCCGCCGGTCAGCACCAGGTGAGGCCACGTGCCAAACTCGGTGGCCATCCGCTCGACCACCTCGCGCAGCGTGCCGCCGGCCTGGTAGAACAGGCCCGCCTGAATCGCGTCCACCGTATTTCGGGCGAACGGGCTGGCGGGCTTCGCCAGCGGCACCTCGGGCAGCGCCGCCGTCGATTCGTGCAGCGTGTGCGCACTGATCCGCAGGCCGGGGCAGATGACCCCGCCGAGGAAGTGCCCCTCCTGGCTGACCCCGCTGATCGTCAACGCCGTGCCCAGCGACGCGACCGCGACCGGTCCGCCGACGGCCTCGAACGCGGCGGCTGCGGCCACCACGCGATCCGCGCCGATCGTGGCCGGACTCTCCACATCCACCGGCATCGGCAACTCGATCTCCCGGCCGACGAACAACACCGGCCAATCGACCACCTTGCCCACGGCGGCCACGACCGCGTCGGCCGCCGGCGGGTTCACCGAGCAGACGACGACCCGCGGCGCAGGGCTGGGCCGAAGCAGTGCGCGAACGCGCTCAACTGCCGGGCCGACCAACGTCGCCGCGTCGGCCGTCGCCAGCCGCTCCACGCCCAGCACCTTTTTGCCGAGGCAGGCGGCGAGGCTCACCCGCGTATTGCCGATGTCAATCGCGATGATGTTCATGGCTCACCGTATATTCAGGCTTTCGCCCTCGAATTCCACTTTCAACTGCTCGAGCACGACCGCCTTGCGCCCGGCCTCCTCGCGGACTTCGCCGGCCAGCCAGGCGTCGTAGCCGTGCGCCTTGGCGACCGCGAGCGTCGCATCGACGTCAGCCGGGGCGACGTAGGCCGCCAGCCCCGCGCCCATGTTGAACGTGCCGTACATCTCGCGATCGTCCAGCCCAGCCGCCTTGGCGATCGCCGCGAAGACCGGCTGGGCGACCGGCAGCTTCCGCACGCGATAGACCAGCGGGGCATCCAGCCGCATCAGCTTCCGCCAGCCATGGCCGGTGATGTGGGCCGCGTAGTGCAGCCGGACGCCGCGGTTGGCACACTCGGTGATGAACCGCGAGTAGATCACGGACGCGTCCAGCAGCGACTCGCCGTAGGTCCGCCCGTCCGCCAGCGGCGTCAGGTAGCCTTGCGGCAGGCGGTCCGCGATCGCCCGGCAGAGCGTCAGGCCGTTGGTCTGCACGCCGGAGCTGGCCAGGCAGATGATCGCATCGCCGCTCTGCACGTCGCCGAGGATACGCCGGCCCTTGGGCGCGATGACGCCCACCGCCGACCCGCCGAGTACCAGCGTTTCCGGCGAGACGATGCCCTTGAGCACCTGCGTCTCGCCGCCGCCCCAGGCAGCGCCCGCCTGGCGACAGCCTTCGGCGAAGCCTTCCGCCAGGTCCTTCGCGCGAACAGAGTCAGCCAGGTAGGCTGCGTCGCCGGTGGCCAGATACATCGACACCGAGATCGGCTGGGCGCCGCTCGTGCTCAGGTCGTTCACGATCGTCGACACGTCGTCGATCGCCACGTTTCGATAGAAGCTCTTGCCCGTCAGCCGATACATCGCGTCAGCCACGAGTATCTTCGTGCCGAGGGCCTCTTCGACGTGCGCGAGATAGCTGTCGGCCGCCTCGATCAGGTAGGAACTCTCGCCGCGGACCGCAGCCGGCTCCGACAGGCCGAGCGGGCCGAGCGCCGCCCGCGTGGCTGCGCCGGCCTGCTGGCAGTAGCGTTTGAAGGCGTCGAGCGCGTCGTAGTCAACGCCGGCGGCGTGGTAGTCGAGTCTGGTCATTCTCGCACCCCAACCAAGACGGATTCACCTCAGACAAAGAAGAATCGATTCCCGCGCCCCTTTTGTCAATCCGCCTTCTTCGCTTTTCGCTTTGCGACCCTCTGCTTCGCCGTCTTCCTTGGTTTCCTCTTCTTCTCCGTGCTCACAGCGCGTCTGACGTGAACCTTCTTCTTCGCAACCGAGCGACGCGGCGGCCGCGGCTTGAGCGGCAGTCTACCCGCTTTGGCGTCCCGGATCATCTGCCACAGCCGCTCCGCCAGGTTGCGAAGGCCCTGGCCCGTCACCGCCGAGATCAGCACGACATCCCGGCCGATCTTCTTGGCGAGCTTGGCTGCCACCGCGTCCGCGCCGGGCAGGTCCAGCTTGGTCACGACGACCAGTTCCGCCTTGTCGGCCAGCAGCTTGCTGTAGAGCGTGAGTTCCTTGCGGATCGATCGGTAGTTGGTCAGCGGATCCGAGCCGTCGATTGGCGTCGCCTCAACGAGGTGGCACAGCACCCGCGTCCGCTCGATGTGCCGCAGGAACGCATCGCCCAGGCCGACGCCGCTGTGCGCGCCCTCGATCAGCCCGGGCAGGTCCGCCAGCACGATCCGCCGCTCGTCGGTCAGCTCGCATATCCCGAGCTGCGGCTCGAGCGTCGTGAACGGGTAATCGGCGATGCGGGGCCGGGCGGCTGACAGCCGCGACAGCAGCGTGCTCTTGCCCGCGTTCGGCAGGCCGATCAGCCCGACGTCCGCGATGAGCTTCAGTTCGAAATGGAGCTTGCGTTCCTGCCCCGGCGTGCCGGGCTCGCAGAATCGCGGGGCCTGCTGCGTGCTGCTGGCGAAGCGGGCGTTGCCGTGCCCTCCCCGCCCGCCGCGGGCGATGATGACCTCCGCGCCAGGCTGGTCGAGGTCCGCCAGTTGCAGGCCGAGTTCGCTGTCGAACACGATCGTGCCGACCGGCACGCGGACGCGAACGTCCTGGCCGCTCTTGCCCGAACTGCGCGACCCGGAGCCCGCCTGGCCGTCGCCGGCCCGCCAGTGGTGATGGCCGGAGAATTCGAAGAGCGTATCGACTGAGGGATCGGCCATCAGGATGACGGACCCGCCATGGCCGCCATCGCCGCCGTCGGGCCCGCCCATGGGCGCGAACTTCTCGTGGCGGAACGAGATGCACCCGCTGCCGCCGTCGCCGCCCTTGACGTGGATATCCGCTTCGTCGACGAACATGGGAACACAGCCTTCAGCGATCAGCTTTCAGCGTTCAGCTACAGCCTGGGCTGAACGCTGACCGCTTCCTCGCCGATCGCTCTTCCAATGAAACGGGCGGACCCAGCAGCGGGACCGCCCGGAACGAATCTCGCTCAACGGCGAAGGTAAGGACTATTGGACGACGGTGACCTTCCGCCCGACGTACTGCACCGTGCCCTCCACCAGCGCGAACAGTGTGTCATCGCGGCCCCGGGCAACGTTGTGGCCGGGCTTGAGCGGCGTGCCGCGCTGCCGGACGAGGATCGACCCGGCCGTCACCTTCTGGCCGCCGTAGACCTTCGTGCCCAGAAACTGCGGATTGGAGTCGCGCCCGTTCCGCGTCGAACCCTGGCCCTTTTTATGTGCCATGACAAAACTCCCTGCATCTATCGCGTATAGACAGTCTTCCGAACTCTACAGAGTCCCATATGATACCGGCCCAACCGGACCGGAGCAACCGAATTTTCGGGCGAGGGTGAACCTCCGCTCCAACTCCTCTCCCGCGCAGCGGGGGAGGTGCGGCTTCAGCCGCGGTGGGGGTCCCCCCGGCATTGTTCCCCGTCGCGGGCCTTGCCCGCAGCCAACCTCCGCAGAGCCACTCCGGCCGCCCCGCGGAAGAAGGTCGCATCGTCGCTGCCGGTCGAGGCCCTCGGGCGAAAGTTGGATTTCAGAGTTGGATTTCAACCCATACCCCCCCTTTGAAATCCAACTTTTTGTGACTTTTGCGATTTCGCGGTCCTCCAGAGTCAGATTTCATCGCGATACACCATTCTTGAAATCTGACCTCGCCCGAAGACTTAGAGGATTTCAACACACACCCCCATTTTGAAATCTTCTAGAAGTTAAGCCGCAAACATAACTTAGAATACATCTTGAAGATTTCAAGCTTGACGCCTCCCTCAGAATAGGCGTGAGCGTTTAGGCGGCGACACGAGTGGGCCGGGGGCGGATCGTCGGCTGGGGGATCGGATGAATCCCGGGGCGCGGCTGGAAGAAGCTGACGGGGACGAATC
>JAQTVL010000440.1 GCA_028706835.1 Phycisphaerae bacterium
GCCGAATGCCGAATGCTGGATTCGGAATGCGGAATTCGGAATTCGGAATCAGGGAAGACGAGCGAATGTCTTTTTGTGGAGTGCGGTAGCGCAGCTACCGCTTTGGGCGGACGCCACGACGTGAGTCGCTCCAAAGCGGTAGCTGCGCTACCGCACTCCACAAACGGAAATCCGTCGTTCGTCATCTGCGCCTCGCGCATACTGTCGGGCGAGAGAGCCGCGACGCGGCTCTCCCGCCCGGAGTTTCAGCCGAGACAGACATCCCTGTCCGAAGCGGGCATCGCTCAGTAATTCAGATACAGCTTGCCGGTCGCATCCGCCTCGGTCGTGCAGTTGGCGGTGATGTTCCCGGTGGTCTCGTTGTACAACCAGCCAACCGTCGCTCCATCGGCTGCCGCCACGCCGGATTGCCCCTTGCGGGCGCCGACGACCTGGGCGGGCACCGCGCGGACGTACGGCCCGTAGATGTAGGTCGTGTCCTTGGTGGCCGAGGTCGTGCCGGTTACGCTGCTGTACAGCGTCAACTGGCTGGCGAAGTTGGCCGCCGTCGGATACGTGCCGCCGTGCTCGGCCGCGTATCGATCGACGCCGTCACGCAGGACCGCCAGGCTGCCCGCCAGCGACGAATCGGCGGCGCCCGCGGCGCCCCGGCTCATTCGCGGAATGGCGATGGCGGCGATCAGCGCGATGATGACGACGACCAGCATGAGCTCCAACAGACTGAACCCGAACCGCTTGTGACTGTGCGTACGAGACATGTGCCCTTCCTTCCTCGTCAGGGAGTCCTCCCGGAGCGGTGACCATCACCACCCCAACACAGTCGTAATCGGCGGATTTGGGGGGGGACTTCAATTAGCTTTTTGCGGTCAGCGGTCAGCTTTCAGCTAAAGAAAAGAGGCCCGATTCCTCGGGCCTCGTTCGTGCTGGATAGCTGAACGCTGAGAGCTGAAAGCTTCTTCGCTACTTCTTCAGTTCCAGCGTTACGCTCACCGTGCCGCAGGTCAGCGTCACCGTCTGGCTGGTGATGGCCGTCACCTTGTAGTCGTCCCAGCAGGCGTCGCCGAGCTTGAGGGTCTTGAAATCGACCACGGCCTGCCACTGGCCGCCGGAGGACAGGATCGCCTGGAGCTTGTGCTTCTTGAGGAACTCGTCGGCCCTGACCTTGTCGGTCTCGTCGGCCACCGGCGTGCTCTCGGCTACGGCCACCACCCAGGGCGGGCCTGGGCGGAACACGTCCCGCAGGCCTTCGATGGCCGGCTCCTGCTCGCCGCTGAGCTGTTGCAACTGCCGGGCGATGGCCGTGCTCTGCCGTTCCGGCGGGGCTGCGGGCATCGCGGGCGCCTCGACGGCTGGCGCCACGTCGACGGGGGCCGCCGCGGCTGCGACGGCGTTCTTCGGTGAGAAGACCGGGGACTTGTCCTGCAAGCGGTCCACGACTACGACCGCCAGCCCGAGGGCGCACAGCCCGACCATGATTTTCTGTCGCTTGGAGATCTTCATAGTACCCCAAGCAAACGATATAAACCGCGACGTGGCAAATTGGGAAAGATTTCTCTGGGCGGTCCGATAAGAACGTGCTAGTGCTCTGTCAGCCCTCAACTAATGGATTGGGTGCCATGCCTGCGACGGTTGTTTGGTCGCAGGCATGTCTGCCCCGGGTGGGCATGGCTGGCCCACCGTCCAAAACGGCCGGACGGCGTTCCAGCCATGGCACCCATCACAGGACGGCTGGCAGACCACTCGTCAGTGCGGGGCCGCTGCCTGCGCCGGGGCTGCGGCCGGCGCCTGCGGCGAGACGTACCATACCAGGTTCACGTGGAACTGCACCGGGCTGGACAGTTCATCCGACTTGCGGGTCAGTTGGAATGTGTCGACGGCGGTATCCGGGAACGACTTGGCCAGGTCGCGCAGGAACGCGGCCCACGTGCCGAAGGTGCCGCTGCCGTCGAGCACGATCGGGACCGAACCGTAGTCCGGCCCGTAGACCGGCTCCGCGGGGTGGACCTCGTCGATCTTCAGCTTGTTCTGCCCGGCCAGTTCGGTCAGCCGGGAAATCCGCGTGTTGATGTTGGCCGCCGGTTCGAGGTGGACAGCCAGGTCGTCGAACGTCTTTCGCGTGGACGCCAGCGCCTGCTTGACCTCGTTGAGGCGGGCGGCGTTCTGCGCGACGGTCCGCTTCTGAGCGTCGAGTTGGCTCTGCTGCGCGGTCCGCTGCTCGCGCAACGACACCACCGGGCTGACGCCGAGCCAGTAGAACAGGCCTGCCGCCGCCACGATCATCGCCACGGCCGCCCCGTCGATCTTCCAGTTCCTTCTGAGGTTCACGGGCGTTTTCCTCCACCGGTCCGGAAGGTGCATTCCAGCGAGAACGCCACCGTCTTGTTCTTCAGGAAATCCTGTCGCGAGGTCTTGACCAGCTTCACCTTGTCGAACAACCCGACTTCCTCCAGCCGCAACACGTACTCCGGCACGTTCGATTGCGACTTGGCGAAGCCGTCGAGTTCGAGCACGAGCCGCGAATCGGCTGACGGGTCAGCCTTTGGCGCGCCGGGCGCCGCGGGGGCGTCGGCCTTGGCCACGCGGCGCAGCCGGCAAACGTCCAGCACGATGTTCTCGCTGGTGTTCTGGGCGAGCAGCGCCAGCAGGCGGCTCCAGTCCGGCTGCTGCCCGACGGACTGCGCGGTGCGGAGCTTCGCCTGCACCTGGGCCAGTTCGCGCGACAGCGCGGCGACGGTCTGTTTGGTGGTGGCCAGCTTGGAATCGAGCTCGCGGGCCTCGGTGTCCAGCGGGCGGGTGTCGGCCTTGACGTAGTGTACCGACGCCACGTAGCCGACCAGCAGCAGGAAGCCATAGGTTCCCAAGGCCGTCGACCACCGGACGATGCGGGCCTTGCGGGCCTTCGCGTGGCGCCGGACCTGCGGCATGAGGTTTACGCGTTTCATTGGTCGCCCTCGGCATACTGGGCCAATCCGACCGCCGCGGCCATCGACGGGCCGAGCGCGGACAATTCGGCATCGCACGGGCACAGATCGTCCAGCGACGGGCGCAGCGTCTCGATGCCCAGCCGCTCCGACAACCGCTCCGCCAGCCCGGGGATATGCGCCCCGCCGCCGACGAGCACCAGCCGCTTGACCGTCGCATCGGAGTACTGGCTGGCGAGGTAGGACAGCGGCGTGCGAATCTCGCCGGCCATCGTGTCCAACTGGCTGAGCAGACCGTCGGCGCGAAGGGACACGTCGTCGTCGGTCCGGGCGGGCGCGGGGGGCGCGTTCAGCCCGTCGCGGGTCAGCAGGTTCTCCGCGGTCGCGGCGTCGACTTCGGCGTCGGCGGCCAGCAGCGAAACCATCGCGCTGGCACCGTGCCGGGCCAGATTGCGCTCGTAGACCACCGTCCCGTGGTAGACCAGCACCAGGCGGGACGAACTCCACCCGATGTCCAGGATCGCGCCGGTGTCGTCGGCGGCGGCCAGCACCGGCCGGCACGCCCGCGCGATCGCCAGGGCGTGAATGTCCACAGCCGTCACCGACAGCCCGTGCGGCTCCAGCTCGTCGAGCAGGCGGCTGGCGTCCTGCTTTTTGCAGCCGACGGCCATCACGCAGGTTCGGCTGGCGGCCCGCACCGGCGAGGGCAGGTCCCAGGAATCGGCCTCGAAGGCCGCCGGCTCGACGTCGTATCGCCGCCCGAGTTCCATGGCGGCGAGCTGCTCGATGGGCGCGCCCGACGACCGGGGGGGCAGTTCGAGGATGCTGGTCATCAACTGGGTCGCGGGCACCGCGACGACGACGGATCGCCCGCGGAAAGGCCTGCTCCGCAGCACCGCGGCGATCTGGCGGAACTCGGCCTCGGCGGGCAGCGACGCGGCGGCATCCGGCCGGGGCATCGAAATCGCCGCCGTCAGTTCGCCGCCACTTATCTGCGCCGCCTTGATCGATCGGGTGCCGATGTCCAGCCCGATGACGGCGGATCGCGTCCCGAGAATTGCCGGCCAGGTCATCCTTCACCTCCGGGGACCATGCTGGTCACGTCAAACAGCGGCAGGAAGATGCTGATGGCGACAAAGCCGACCATGACGGCCATCAGCACGAGCATCAACGGCTCGATGATGCTGGTCAGCGATTTCAGCGTGATTTCGTTTTCCTCGTCGAGGAAGTCCGCCAACTCCAGCAGCATGACGTCCATTCGGCCGCTCTGCTCGCCGGACCGCAGCACCTCGTAGAACGCCGGGCTGACCAGGTCGCTGTCGTAGAACACCGTGCTCATCTCCTGCCCGTGCGAGACTGCTTCTTCCGCCTGCCCGAGCAACTCGGCGTAGCGGACATTGGAGATCGTGTCCCGCGTCAGCCGCAGGACGTCCTGAATGGGCAGGTGGCTGTCGGTGAGTTGCCCGAGCAGCCGGGCGATTCGCGC
>JAQTVL010000441.1:0-750 GCA_028706835.1 Phycisphaerae bacterium
CTCCAGACGCGCCTCGAGGCGTTCGTCTACCAGGCCGACGCCTTCCGCCGCCGCCTCGGCACGCGACTGCACGAAGCCGCAGCACCCCTCTGACACCCCGTCCCCCGTCGCAATCCCCTGCACTGCTCGCCCCCGATCAGCCGATAGCACCATAGCCCGTTGAAACGCCTTTTCCCGGCGTCGGGCGGGAAACCAGGAGCCGATCATGTCCATCCGACGAGGCGGCCTGCTGATCGTGCTCGGCCTGATCGTGATCGGGATCGACATTTGCGTCGGCAGGTTCGACCTGCTGCCCCATCTGGCCGGCAGTTTGCTGGTGCTGTGGGGCGCGATGCTGCTGGCTCGGTATCATGCGCTTTTCGCGGTCGCCGCCGTGCTGGCGGGCGCGACGGTGCTGCTCGGCCTGCCCAACTTTGGCGGCGAGCGGTTCCCGCTGCACAATCCGCCGTTGCGGGCGCTGGTCGGCCCGCTGCTGAATACAGCCGTCGCATGGACCGCCCTGAACCTGGCGTGGCTGTGGTTCACGCTGGCCGGCGCCGTGGTCGTGTCACGCCGGGCGAACGGCCCGGCCTTCGCGCCAAGGCTCTACACCTGGGGCGGCTGGGTAACATGTTTGCTGCTGACGTTCGCGGGCCTGCTGATCGTCCAGGTCTACTGGCGCCGGTCGCTGGACAACCCGCTGATTGTCGTCGGCGTCGCGCTGGTGTTGAGCGGCGTCCGGCTGATCGTCCTGTTCAACCGCTGGCGGCG
>JAQTVL010000441.1:760-4393 GCA_028706835.1 Phycisphaerae bacterium
ATTCCGATCCACGGCAGCGCCGCGCGTGGCCGTCTGGCCACGCTGTGCGCCCTCGGCGTGCTGATCGTCTCCGTCGCGCTGGACCGATTGGTCGTCGCGCCCGCGTGCCTGCTGCACTACGGCCGGGTGATCGTCGCCACGCTGGAGGCGTCGCCCAGTGCGGCGACCCGGAAGGAAGCTCAGCGGTTGCTCTCCCTGGGCCTGTTCACTCGCGCCGACGGCAACCGGGCGTTCGAACTGCTCGTGCGCCCGAAGCCGATCGTGCCGGGCACATACCAGGTGGGCGAGCGGCCGACCTGGCTGCTGGTTCAGCCCGCGATCTTCCATGTTGACGGTGCGAGCGTCGAGTGTTCGGACTGGACCAGCCGCCTGGATCAACTGGAGCCGTCGGGCTCCGGCGGGACCAGCCGGGGCGGCAATACGATCGAGGGCGTAAGGACCCTGCACCTGGACCCCGTGTCGGAACCGGGCGTGGTGCGCGCAGGCACGACGTTTCGCTACGCGATTCGCTGGACGGCGGAGTCCGAACGCGCCCGCAAGGCACAACAGCGTTCGCTCGCCTGGCTGGGGACTCGCTGGCCAAACGAACTGCCCGAGGTGCAGGCCGGCCAGGTGGGTTATGCAACGACGTTCACCGTGCCGATCCGGCTGACCGTGGCGCCGCGTCGGGCGCCAGGCAGCCAGCCGAGCACCGATCTCGACCAGCCGCTGCCGCTGGACATGCCGGTGGAATGAAAGATTGACCGCCTGCAACAGCCGGGATAAAGTCGAGGCATCCGCCGCCCCCGTAGCTCAGCTGGATAGAGCAACGGATTTCTAATCCGTAGGTCGCAGGTCCGAGTCCTGCCGGGGGCGTTCATCTAGCCCAGTGGCCGCCGGCATTGAAGCCGGCGGCCACTTTGGCGGTCACCTCGAAAATGAGCTGGTCACTCAAACACAAGGAGCCGCCCATGTGGTCTGTCGGCCTGCCCTGGTGGGAGTTTGTCGTGCGCGCGTTAATCGTCTACGCCGCGTTGGTGGTGCTGCTGCGGCTGACGGGCAAGCGGCAGGTCGGGCAACTGGCGCCGTTCGACCTGGTGCTGCTGCTGGTCCTCAGCAACGCCGTGCAGAACTCGATGAACGGCGGGGACAACACCGTCACCGCCGGCATCATCCTGGCAATCACGCTGGTCGGCGTGAACTTCGCCGTCGGCTGGCTGACGTTCAAGAGCAAACGGCTGGAGGCCCTCGTCGAGGGCAGGCCGGTCCTCCTGGTTCATAACGGCCAGGTGGACGAGCAGGCGATGCGACAGGCCCAGATGAGTCACCACGAACTGGACGCCGCCCTGCGAGCGGAAGGCTGCGCCGGGGCAGCCGAGGTCCGATTCGTCGTGCTGGAAAACAACGGGCGGATAACGGTGGTTGCGAACAAGTGACGTGGCGAACGGGTCACTTTCTGCACGACAAACGGGAGCGAGGGCAACGGCGAGGTTCGTTCCTTTACGCCATCCTCATTGATGAGTGGAAGGCGATCCGGTAGAACCTGCCGGCCTCCGGAGCGTCCAATTGACTGACAGACTGACCTCGTTGAAGGAGCGGCTGATGAGCAGATTGATCGTCGCATTCGTTCTCGTCCTGGTCGTTATCGGGTGCGTGCAAGCCGCTCCCCCGGCGGCGACCCAGCCTTCCGGCACGATCACCACGGGGATGCCGCTGCGGGCGGCCCTCGAGGCCGTGAAGGCGGTCGGGGGCCGGGCGACAGAGATGGACCTGGCCCCGCCGGAATCGAAGCACGGCGGGTTCATGACGCTCAAATGCTTCGAGTTGGCTGATAGGCGGATCGTCTGCCTGGTTGCCGACAGCCAGGCGGTGGTTGAAATCTCGGTCTGCGACAAGCCCGATGCCCCGAAGGCTGACCGGGACTGGAAGAAGGTGGATACGCTGGTATTGCGGATGCAACCGACCAGTCAGCCCGCCGCCACGCCGCCCACGCCGCCCAACGGAATCGACTACACGACGCTGCTGGCCCAGATCAAAGGCGCGGCGTCGATGCAGCAGTTGGCGGTCATGCAGAAGTTCGCCGGGCAGAAGGACGCCCCGGCGGCGCTGCCCGACCTGCTCAAGCTGCTCAAGCAGAACAGCCCGCAGTTGGATAACAACGCGTCGCTGGCGGTCGCCTTCATTCTGATGGGGCACCCCGATGCGGACTGCCCGCTGGACGAGTTGCTGGAGACAGTCCAGCGTCACCGCTGGACCAGCCAGCAGAAGGCGGCCCAGGCGCTGGCGATGGCGCTCAAGCCGGGCAACTGGAAAGGCCGCGAGGAGGAAATCTGCCGGGCGTTGATCCCGCTGCTGACCAGCCAGCGAAGCCGGGTGTTTCAGGCGGCGTTGGCCTGCCTGCGGAAGGTCAGCGGACAGACGATGGGGCCGGACGCCGATGCGTGGAAGGCCTATTTCGAGAAGACGTTCCCCGGCAAGGATCTGGATTTGTCCAAGGCGGTCTACGAATGGATGGTCGTGGTGAACCTGGTGCCGGATCGGAAGGGCTACATCCTCGAGGGCGAGGCGGTGGCCGACGGCAAGGCGCTGGACGAGAAGCTTCGGGCGCTTGCCGCCGAGGCGAAGGCCAAGGGGTTGGCGCTCGAGGCCGCGGTGCAGGTGCCCAACGACATGATGAACCGGATTGCCCAGACCAACGACTTCCGTCCGGTGCAGGAAGCGATGGCGATCGTCAGCCGGGTCACCGGTAGTTGCACCGTGTCGCCGGAGGCGGACGTATTCAGGAAGCCGTACAGGTCCGTTCCAGCCACCCAACCCGCCGCGGAACTCAAAGTCCGGCCTTGACGGGAAGGATACGACTGGCTGATTTTCTCCTGCTGCAAGCGGTTGCACCGGCTGCCGGGGCTCGGTATAATCCGTGGCTCGCTCTATTTTCTCAGGATGACCGGAGGTTAGCGTATGATCAAGGCGATCGATTTGCGGCGCGGCATGGCGGTGACCTGGAAGGACCAGATCTGGACCGTTCACGACATCCAGAAGGTCTCCAAGGGCAACTGGCGGTCCTTCATGCAGATCAAGTTCAAGAACCTCATGACCGGCCAGATCATCGACGACCGGTTCCGCGTCGACGAACAGCTCGACCAGCCGTTCCTCGACAAGAAGGAGATGGAATACCTCTACTCGTCCGGCCCGCAGGAACACGTCCTGATGGACACGACCAACTTCGAGCAGGTGAACGTCGGCCCGGACGTCATCAGCGACGAGTCGATCCTGTACCTCCGGCCGAACGAGAAGGTGATCGCCCTGCTCAACTCGGGCAAGATCATCTCGGTTGAACTGCCGAACACGGTCGACCTGGCCGTCACCGATACCCCGCCGGGCATCAAGGGCGCGACCGCGACGAACCAGTACAAGGAATCGACGCTGGAGACGGGTCTGAAGATGCAGGTCCCGCCGTTCATCGAGATCGGCGACGTGATCCGCGTGGACACCCGCAGCGGCGAATACGTGGAGCGCGTGAAAAAGTAATCGCGAGATACGTCAGATGTATCACCCAAGCCCCGATCCGTAGGATCGGGGTTTTTTGCTTCCTCAGCAAGAAGTTGCGGCGAGGCGCGCGGGATCGCCCGCGCCGCCAAGTCACTGTCACTTCTT
>JAQTVL010000442.1 GCA_028706835.1 Phycisphaerae bacterium
GGCCCGGAGGGGATGCGTAGCTACGGTCATGCACCCGGGGGGCGACGTCCTATGGCCTGCGGGCGGTCGGCGCGGTAACATGTTCGCGGGTGAGTGAAAAGCGAGGAACGCAATGAATTACCAGGGACGACATCCGATCTTTGATCTGTCAGCAGTGCGGACGTATCCGCTCAAGACGCGGAAGAACAAGGTCGAACTCGACGGCTTTGTGGATTGCGCCAGGCTTCGGGCGGGCGAGGTCCGCTGCTCCGCCGAGCCGTGGTTCCGCAACGGGCAGCGATCGGGCGGCGACCAGTCGGCTGGGCTGGCGGAACTGGCACGGTATATCGCCCAGTGCCACCGCGAGGGCAAGCCGGTCGCGGTGCTGTCCGGGGCGCACATCATCAAGAACGGCCAGATCGCGATCGTCAACGACCTGATCGACCGCGGCGTGGTGACGTCGTTCTCGACGAACGTCGCCGGCACGATCCATGCCTTCGAGCTGGCGCTCACGGGCGCGTCCAGCGAGTCCGTCCGCGACGCGCTGCCCAAGGGCGACTTCGGCATGGCCTTCGAGACCGGGGCCTACCTCAACTGCGCCGTGCAGGCCGGCTGCGAGATGGGCATCGGGTTCGGCGAAGCCATGGGCCGGCTGTACTGCGACGACGCATTCCGCCGGCGGGTGATCGAGCGGGCGCTGCGCGGGCGCAGCGCCAGCGGCGAGTATCTCAAGCCGGTCGACGGCTTCCCGCACGCCGACAGTTGTGTATTCGCGCGGGCGTTCCGAAAGGGCATCCCCGCGTGCGTTCACGGCTCGCTGGGGACCGACATCATCGACCAGCACCCGAGCTACGATGGCCAGGCAAAAGGGGCCGCCAGCGGCGCGGACTTCCTGGTGTTCACGCAGGAGATGTGCAAGTTCACGCGCGGCGGGGTGATCCTGAACATCGGCACGGCGGTGATGGGTCCGGAGGTGCTGCTCAAGGCGGTGTCGATGGTGACCAACGTCGGCTTCAAGCCGGACGGGCTGTGGACCGGCGACTTCGACGTCCGCCCGTTCACCTTCGACGACGACGTTCGCGACGAGAGCAAAGCCTACTACTACTTCCGCGACCAGAAGTCGATCGCGACGCGGATCCCGAAGGTGTTCGGCGGCGTGGGGTTCTACTTCCAGGGATTGCACGAGCAGACCCTGCCGCCGCTGTATCAACTCATCGCGCGGGAACTCGGGTGGCGGTGATGGCCGATTCGGCACAAGGCGGAACGAACACGGATTTCACGGATTGCACTGTCTCTTCTTGATCAGATATCTCCCCGTGGAATCCGTGCAATCCGTGTTCATCCTCCGTCTTCGATTCCGCATTCCGCATTTCATTGGTTCTTCAGCGTCTCCAGCATCGCGTGGATGTTCTCAGCCGGCGCGTCGCCGGGGATTGCGTGGGCCGGCGAGGCGATGTAGCCGCCGCTCTTGCCCAGCCGCTCCAGCAACTCCGACACCTTCTCGCGCACCTCGCTCGGCGAGCCGTAGGGCAGCAGCTTCTGCGTGCTGATGCCGCCGTAGAACGCCAGCCGGCCCCGGTATTTCTCCTTCGCCGCGAACACGTCGATCACCTCCGGCTGGAACGGGTTGAAGCAGTCCACCCCCAGCCGGACAAAATCCTCGAACAGATCGTCCACCTTGCCGCAACTGTGGATGAACACCTTCTTGCCCTTGCCGGCCTCGTGGACGGCGGCGTATTGCCGGGCGACGCACGGGCCGATCATCTCGCGCCACAGTTTCGGGCCCATCATCACGCCGAGCTGCGTGCCGAAGTCGTCGCCGAAGATCACGCCGTCGACATCCGGGCAGGCCTTCAGGCCCGCCCGCACGACGCGGACGTTCAGGTCGGCGATCCGGTCGAGCAGCGCCCGGGCGAAGCCGGCGTCGGTGATCATGGCCGACAGGAACTCCTCCATGCCCAGCAGCACCCACGCCCGCTCGAACAGCGACAGGTCGACCGACATGATGAGGAACCGATCCGGGTCGTCGCGGCGGGCCTTGACCAGGGCGTCGAATCGGCCCGGAGCCTGGGGGTCCGGCCAGGCGAACGTGTCGAAATTCTCGCGGGTAAGGCTGGGGATCGGCATGCCGATGTCCCGGTCGACCGAGCGGTTCCAGCGGGTGCCGAACTCGTCGACGTACCAGCCGCCCTCGTCGCGCTTGCCCCACTCGACGCGGAGCGACGGGACCATGTGCAGATGGTTGCCGAGGCGCGACTCAAAGTTCGGGTCGCCGTAGAAGTCAGCCATCTTCTGATGGGCCGGCACGGTGAACCCGACGTTGTAGGGCACGCGATCGACGGGTTCGTGCCGGAGGGCCGTGGCAACACGCTGGCGACAGTTCATAGGATGCCTCTTCAAGAGTGTGCGTCATTCCTGTTCAGGCGGGCATGTTAGCAAGTGATTCCCCCCGTTGCCAGTGGGCGGACAAACGCTATGCTGGTGTTCCGGCTCGACGGTCGCACAATGCACTCGCCTGTACCCAAGGAGATTCTGCATGATCCGGATGGGCATCATCGGCGCGGAGAACAGTCACACGGCGGCTATCGCCAGGATCATCAACGTGGACAAGCTCATCAAGGGCGTCCAGGTCGTCGCCCTCTGGGGCGAGACCGAGGAGTTCGCCAGGAAGGCGGCTGAGGCCGGCCAGGTGCCGACCATCGTCGCCAGACATGAGGAGATGCTCGGCAAGGTCGACGCACTCATGGTCGACCACCGCCACGCCAAGTATCACCTGCCGGCCGCCGCCCCGTTCCTCGAGGCCCGCGTGCCGCTGTTCATCGACAAGCCGTTCAGCTACCGCTACGCCGAGGGCAAGGCGTTCCTGGCGCGGGCCCGCAAGCTGTCCGTGCCCGTCACGAGCTTCTCCGTGCTGCCCGAGCAGAAGGCATTCAGGAAGTTCCAGGCCCAACTGGCCAAGGCCGGCGAGCTTCAGACGCTCGTCACCACCGGCCCGTGCGACATTTGCAGCCCCTACGGCGGCGTGTTCTTTTACGGCATCCACCAGGTCGGCGCGATTCTCAAGCTGGTCGGCACGGACGTGAAGACCGCCCAGCTCCACGCCTTCAAGGGCGCCGACCGCCACACCGCGACGCTCGAATACGGCAATGGCCTGGTCGTCACCATGAACCTGATCAAGGGCTACAAGGGCGGGTTCCATTTCCTGGCGGCCTGCGAGAAGGGCGTGATCAGTTATCCGCAGCAGAGCGACCCGAACCCGTACCTGGCCGGCGCGAAGAAGTTCACCACGATGTTCAAGACCGGCAAGGAGCCCGAGGCGCACGACGACATCCTCGCGGTCGTCAAGGTGCTGGAGGCGCTGGAGACGTCCGTCAAGAGCGGCAAGCGCGAGAAGGTGTGACGCGCATTCGGAATGTGGGATTCGGAACCTTGCCGCCCGCGTGGTATCTTGCGTATGTCAATGTCTGGCAACGTCTTACGACATAATTGACTAAGGTTCCATCACGTTTCGTTGCGACCTTGATAACTATTTGTCATATAGACACTTACGAGCAAGGTCGCAAGGTCGCAGTGTTGCAGCGTTTCGTTTGTCCACTGCAATCGAACCGCCGTCATCGAAACCTTTACGCCTGCATGAAACCTTCCGTATGTGTAGTGTTTACAAATTCTTATGGCAAGGTTACTGAAGGTTTCATCACGTTCTCGTGTAACCTTCTTAACTGCCTGCAAAATCGAGACTTGCGATGAAGGTTTCAAGGTTTCATCGCTGTTGTTGACGTCGAACCATTCCGCGGATTGCTTCCGCCCGCAGCCTCGGCCACCAGCTCTGCCGCGGGATGATCGCACGCCGGCAAAGATCGACCGCCCACGCCCGCTCCAGACCGGGCAAGAAGCGGACGAGGTCCCGTTCGGAAGCTGCTTTACGGCCGTGAGCGGCCCAAAGAAGAACGTCGGAATCACGATATGCCCCATCCGATGAACGTCGCCATGTCTCGCATCCGAAAGACGTTACACCCGAAACAAAACCCCGCCGCACCCGACGGCGGAGATGGCCGCCCCAACTAATGCCACAGGATTTCCAATTGTCAAGTAAATGTTAGGGCGAACGAAAAGGTTCTCTCCAAGGCGATCGCCGGTTCGCCTCTGTCTTCAGCCGCGGCAGCGTCTTGACGTTGCCCGAAAACGGGTTCATCGCAGGGAAGCATACATTACGCATATTGGGCGGAGTTCTGGTTTCCTGCCGAACGAACAGCCCGAAGGGCGAAAGTGTTTTGCCGGGGCGTCAGCCCTCGTTCTTCTACACAAGTACCGGGGCCTCGCAAAACGGCCGCGGCGCTACTGGGAACGCGGTTTTTCCTCGGGGCAGTTTGGTCACAAGACCATATCCCCGCATGAAAGTCGGATTCCTTGC
>JAQTVL010000443.1 GCA_028706835.1 Phycisphaerae bacterium
GTGGTCTCCGCGGACGGCATGAACTTCTCCGCCAGCTTGAACGTGCTGTCGATTACTTCCGGCGAGGGGGCTGCTTCCGGCGGCTTCCTGGTCAATTGCATCGACTCCTGCTGGATCTGGGCGAACGTGTCTCGGGTGAGCATGTCGCGCTGGCGGTAGTACTCCAGGAGTTGCTGGAATCGCTCGTAGTTCGCCTCCAGCGACTTGCGATACACGGCCACCTGCCAGGTGCCGGCGATGAAGTCCGGCTGGGTGGCCATCGCCGGCTGGGTCGTCGGCTTGCGCTTCTTGGCCAGTTCCGCATTGGCGGCGGCGAGGGACTCCTTCAGCGGTCTTCCGGCCTTGATCTGCTCGGCCAGTTTGTCGAGCTGTTCGCGGGCAATCTCGCGGGCGGCCTGGCGGGTGGCGTCCTTCCGGACCTCGGCCCGAACGTCCTCCTGGCTTGTCGGTGAGTGCGCCGGGAAGGCGTTCTTCAGCCGCCAGATGAAGTACTTTGTGTCCTGGCGGTAGACGTCGGCCCGTTGTTCGTCGGCCTTGAGCCGCACGAAATCCGGAGACACCTGCTTTCGCACGGGCAGCGCCGCGCAGTTGAACGCCATATCCGCTATCGAGTAGCCCCGCTGAAGCGGCTGCGATCGGCTGATCAGGCGAAGCGTTTCGTCGTCCGCCTTCTTGTCCAGGTCTTCCTGGGAGAAGTCGCCGGTCTCGATCACCTTGGCGTCGAGGTTGGACTTGCTCTTGAGTTCCTTGGCCGCGTCGGGATAGGAGGTCGGGGTCCTGGAAATACTGATCTTGCGGGCCAGCGACTCAAGTGCGGTCGCCACTCGCTGCTGCGGCGCGACCTCGCCTTCCTCGCCCGGCTGAGATACCAACTCAGCGCGAATGTCCTTCATCAAATCCGCCGTCAGCGGCTTGATCTTGCGGACCATTTCCGGCTGAGACGAACTCGGCTGGGTAGCGCCGGCCGGCCGGGTCGCCGGCTGGCTGGCCGGGACGGACTCGGTGAACTTGTCCGGGTGCTTGGTGTAGTAGTCCTTCACCTGGTCGTCGCTGACCAGGGACAATGCGTCGACGGTCAGCAACTCCAGCGACACCCGGTCCGGAATCAGGTAGCCCGGCGTGCCCCGGCTCGGCAGGACATTGCGGTGCTTGTCGAACAGTTTAGCTAGGGTGTCTTCGGCCGGCTCGGGCGTGATCTTCACGAACTCGTCGATGTCCGCCTTGGCCAGGTTGACGACCGCCTTCTCGGAAATATCGCGCACCGCGCGCTGCACGTCATACGTCGAGACCGCCGACGCCTGCGTGCCGACCAGCCGGGTCAACTTGTTCACCGCGACCAGCCGATCGACCGCCTCATTGATCGCGGCGATGGTGGTCTTCCTGTCGTCACGGACCTTGTTCACCTGCTCATCGGTAATGCCGCGCGCCTTGAAGAACTCGATTCGGTCGTCCTCGGTGGCCGTCACCTTGCACGACTCGATCACCTTGCCCCACAGGTACCACACGAGCCCGCCGTAATCGCGGTCAACGCGAGGCCGGCCGATCCGCGGATCGGTGATGTATCGCCCAACGTCCGCGGCCGCGTTTTCGCCGAGGGAACTGAGCAGTTCCAGATCGGCGTAGGCGGACGCCACGTCGTTGCGGTCAACCTGGACCGTCTTGCCGCCGAGGGTGTACTGCCCGACGTAGCCCGTGGCCGCCGATCGCCCGCCGCCGCCGCCGTACTTGCTGCCGAAATAGAACTGGACGCCGAAGACGACCATGAGGAGGACCATCAACCACATGATCGTCTTCTGGTGCTTGCGGAAGAATTTCATCATGACTGTTTCCAGGCCTCCGAACGGGAATCCGCCATGACGGAGAAGAATAGGAATCTAGTCAGTATACGGCAACCGGGCCTACTTTCAAGCTGAACATGCCGCCCGCGGACGGTAACATCTTGTCGGAGTGTGGCAAGAGTTGGTGGCATGCTTGCCAATCCGTCTTTTTGTGGAGTGCGGCAGCGCAGCTGCCGCTTTGGGCTGTGCAACGCCGCGTCTGCCTGCCAAAGCGGTAGCTGCGCTACCGCACTCCACAAACAGCGAAGAATTATTCTTGCCACCGGGATTTTGCCACACCCTCTTGTCGGCAAACGGAGGAGCGATCATGCACAGAAACCGGGTTCGTCCCACGATCTGCCTGCTGGCGGTGTGCCTGCTGTCCGCGTGCCGGGCGGCGGGACCGCAGTTGCGTTCGGAACTGGCGGGGCGATGGCAGGGCACCGCGATGGCCCGCAGCACGCAGCACAAGGACTCGATCGTGGAGGATTACCAGTTGGTGATCGGGCCTGACGGGCGAATGGAGGGAACCGTCGTGCTGCCGTACGATCGCATCGCCCGCGCGGGCCAGACGCTGACCGACGGGCCGGTCACCCTTCGCGTGCTGCGAGCGGACTATCAGCCGACCAGCAGCGAGTTTGCGTACGAGTTCAGTCAGGCCGGGCGGGAGACCTCCCGTTCCGGCAGCGCGTGGTCGGCGCGTTTGCTGCCGGACGGCCGGCTGGATGTGTGGCTCTATTCCTATGAAATGTCTGCCGACCGTATTCGCCAGAGCGAATCGCTGCAACTGCGGGCGCTGATGCACCGGGTCACGGCGACGCAACCGGCGCGAGAGTAGCAGAGAAAAAGGGCGTCCCGGTTGGGACGCCCTTTGCATCGGTTGAGGCTTCTGCCTGGGTCATTCGGGACCCATCGGCGGCATTCCGCCGGGCATCATTCCGCCCGGCATCATCCCGCCGGGCATTCCGCCGCCCGGGGGCGGCGAGGCGGCCGGCTGCTCTTTCGACTTCTCGAAGAACTTCCAGTCCTTCTGCACCTTGATCAGTTCCGCGGGGTTGACCAGTCCGACCTTCTTGTCGCCGGCCACCATCGCGTAGAACGAGCCCTCCTCGCCCTTATCGCTGACCAGGAACGTGACCTTCTTGCCGGCTGGGGCCGCGCTGTCCGGCGCGGTGGTTGCGGCGCCGGGCCAGCCGACCACGACCTTCGTCTTCGCCTGGTCGAGGCCGTACTTGGCCGGGGCGGCGCAGTCGAAGTCGACGTAGCGGGTGACGGTCAGGCCGGCCAGCGAATTGATCGCCTCCTGCACCTTCACCGGGTCGATCTTGATGGTCGGGTCCTGGCGGAGCGTCCAGTCGTCGCGGGTCTTGTTCAGGTCCACCTTGCCGGCCGACGTCTCCAGCGTCAGCGAGTCCGCCTTGTCGGCTTCGAGCGACCCGACCAGCGTGCGCTTGGCCAACTCGCGGTTGGCCTCCTCGACGAGCGAGCTATCGAGCTGATAGACCGGCCCGGAGTTGTTCGCCTGGGCGTACACGATCGCGTCCTTCTGGACCAGGGCGATCGAATGCTCCTTCTCGACCTCCTTGGGGGCCGGGGCCGGCTGGCTGGTCGGCTGGGTCGTCGCGGGCGGTGCGATCTTCTCCATGTAGGTGAACGTGAGCTTGACGGCCGGCTTGTCGAGGCCGACCTCCGCGGGCTTGAGCAGCGTCTGCTGTGTGGCCTTGAGTGCGGCGAACTTCGACAGCAGGTTGGTCATGCTGTCCGCCTGGGCTTCCATCCGAATCGGGTCGGTCACCAGCCAGTCATTGCCGACCTTCTCGACCGTCCGGTCGCCGGCCTTGCCGGCCCGCACGATCCGGCGGACGGAGGTCTGATCGATCGTCCAGACCGCGCGGTTGGCCAGCGAGATCGGCTGGACCAGCACGTCTTTCACGTCCGCGGCCGCCACCAGGGCGATCGACGGCCCGTCGCCGTTCTTGAGGTAGGCGGTTGCGCCGAGCGCCGACGCCTGCCCGATTACCACGGTCAGGGCGGGCTTGTCTTTGCCGCGTTCCAGGATGACCTTCATCCGCGGGCTCTCGATCGACTGCCGCACCGCGGCGGTCGGATCGTCGTCGAACGACTGCGCGGTCAAGCCGGTGATCTTCTCGATCAGTTTGCTGACGGCGTCGCCGTCAGCCGGTCCGGCCACCGGGGAAATCATCCGCCACGCCTGGTTGGAGTCCTTGATCAGCTCGGCGTTGCCGTCCGTCCCGGTGATGACCAGGCGGGCGACGTCCGACGCGGTGATCGCGGCCACGTGCTTGTCGCGCAGGTCGTCCAGCGGCAGGTCGATCTTGTCCACCGTCGACTTGCTGACCTTGCACACTTCCTCGCGGCCCTGCACCCGGGCGTAGCGCTTGCCGCCGACTTCCTGGCCGAAGTTCACCGCCATCGGCACGTCTTCGGGCTGGGTAGACGGCGGGATCGGCTTATGCACCACCATCTGCACCGTCAGCGTCGGCTTGTCCAGGCCATAGAGGGCCAACTGCTGCGCGGTCGGCTTGTCGGCCACCCAGTCGTCC
>JAQTVL010000444.1 GCA_028706835.1 Phycisphaerae bacterium
GTTGACCGTGGCGTTGATGTAAACCTGGTGGTCGGCGCCGGCCACCGCGTGGCGGGCGATCAGGTTCGTGATCGCCAGGTTCGACGGGTCTTCCTCGCCCACGTCGATCATGTTCAGCGTCGCGCGACGGGTGATCTCCTCGATGGCGGGGCCAAGCCGCTCCGCCGGGGCCTGGTCGCCGGCCTCGCCCGTCGCCTGGGGCTGCCAGGCCGACCGGCTGCGGTCGGCAATCAGCACGACCTGCTTGGCGGGCGGGGAGTCCTTACGGTCCAGCACCGTGCGGGCGAGCTTGAGGGCGCCGCCGAGGTCCGTGCCGCGGGCGCTCGGCTTGAGGCCCTGGATCGCCTCCTTCACCGTCTTGTGCTCGTAGCTCGGATCGTCGATGAGCTTGCGGGCGGGCGAGCCGGCCAGGATCACCGACACCGCGTCGTCCCGATCGAGCATGTCGACCAACTGGATGGCGGCGGCCTTGGCCTTGGCGAACGAGGTGGCCGCGGAATTCTTGCCGTAGTTCATCGAGTAGCTGTCGTCGATGACGACGACGCGAACCGTGCGCGTCTGGCCGAACAGGTGGCCCAGGCCCATCGCGCCGAGGATGGGGCGGGCCAGGGCAAAGCCGATCAGCAGCATGATCAGGCAGCGGATGAGCAGCAGCAGGAGTTGCTCGATGCGGATGCGGCGTGCGTTCTTGCGCTGGGCCGCGAGCAGCCATTCCATCGCCGCCCAGATGACCCGCCGGAACCGCCTCCGGTTGAGCAGGTGGATGATGATCGGCACGGAGGCCAGCCCCGCACCCGCCGCCGCGAGGGCCGGCGAGATGAAGACGGCCGCGAGAATGCTCATGTGTATTGCCATAGATTGATCCGAAATCTCATTAGCCGCGCTTGTACTTCTGGATCGCCGCCGACCGCGACGCCAGGAAGGACGACAGCGTCACGTCGAGGCGATCGCCGGTGTCCAGCAGGTGGTAATCGACGCCCATGTCGCGGCAGCCTCGCTTGATCTGCGTCGTGAATCGCTCGACCTCTTCGAGATAGCGCGCCCGCAGGGCCCGCGGCTCGGTCAGAATCTCGGGGAACTGCTCGAGGCCCTCGAACATCGTCGTCTGCTTGAACGGGAACGTCCGCTCCAGCGGGTCGAGCACCTGGAAAACGATCACCTCGTGGCGGCGATACCGCAGGTGCTTGATGCCCGCGAGGATCTCGATCGGGTCGTCGAACAGGTCGCTGAAGATCGCGACCAGGCCGCGGCGGGCCATGCGCTCGGCCAGGTCGTCCAGCACCCGGCGGATGGAGGTCTTCCTGGGGCCGGTCGCGCCGTCCATTTCGTGGATCAACTGCTTCCAGTAGGTCGGGTAGTTGCTCGGCTTGAAGTATCGCCGCAGCTCGTCGTCGAACAGCGTCAGGCCGACGGCGTCCTGCTGCTGGAGCGTGAGGTAGGCCAGCGCGGCGGCCGCGCTGATGCCGTACTCGTACTTGCTCATCGGCATGGAGCTGTAGTTCATCGACTCGCTGGTGTCCACGACGAGCATGAGCTGGAGGTTGGTTTCCTCCTCGTACTGCTTGAGGTGGTACTTGTCGGTTCGCCCGAAGACCTTCCAGTCGATGTGGCGGGTGTCGTCGCCCTGGACGTACTCGCGGTGCTCGGCGAACTCGATGGAGAAGCCTTTGTAGGGGCTGCGGTGCATGCCGGTGATGAACCCCTCGACGACCATGCGGGCCCGCAGGTCGAGCGCCCCGATCTTGGCCAGCGTGCGGGGGTCGAGATACTTCCTATAGTCGGTTACTGCTTCAGCCATAGCGTCCCGTCCGAATTCGGAATTCGGAATTTGGAATTCGGAATGAACGGAGCCGCGACGTCAGGCCCGCATTCCGAATCCCGCATTCCGCATTTCGTCAACGATCACTGCGCCGGCTTCGCCTGCGCCGCCGGGGCGTCGGCGAACACTTTCGGCAGCTTGCCGCCGTCCAGGTCGTCGCTGCGGTCCGGGCGGATCGCGGCCAGCAGCCGATCGATCACGTGGTCCGGCTTGATGCCTTCGGCCTCGGCGTTGAAGTTCGTGATAATACGATGCCGGAGCACGGGATGTGCGACCGCGCGGATATCCTCGGTCGACACGTAGTAGCGCTTCTGGAGCAGGGCCCTGGCCTTGCCCGCCAACACGAGGTACTGGCCGGCGCGCGGGCCGCAGCCCCAACTGACGAAGTCGCGGATGAAATCGGGCACCTGGCCCTTTTCCTTGCGCGTCGACCGCGTCAGCTTCAGTGCGTAGCGGATGACGTGGTCGGCGATGGGCACCTTGCGGACGATGTCCTGGAGGATCAGGATGTCCTGGGCGGTCAGCACGTGGGCCAGCTCGACCTCGCGCGACGCGGTCGTCTGCTTGACGATCTCGAACTCTTCCGCCTCGTCCGGGTAGTCGACGTGGATCATGAACATGAACCGGTCGAGCTGGGCCTCGGGCAGCGGATACGTGCCTTCCTGCTCGATCGGGTTCTGAGTCGCCAGCACGAAGAACGGCTCGGGCAGCTTGTGCCGCACGCCCGCCGCCGTCACCTGGTGCTCCTGCATCGCCTCCAGCAGCGCCGCCTGCGTCTTGGGCGGCGTGCGGTTGATTTCGTCGGCCAGGATCACGTTGGCGAACACCGGTCCGCGGACGAACCGCATGGCCCGATGGCCGGAGGTCTTGTCCTCTTCGATCACCTCGGTGCCGGTGATGTCCGACGGCATCAGGTCGGGCGTGAACTGAATGCGGTTGAACGCCAGGCTGAGCGTCCGGGCCAGGGTGCTGATCATCAGCGTCTTGGCCAGCCCCGGGACGCCGACCAGCAGGCAGTGCCCGCGGCAGCACAACGAGACCAGCAACTGGTCGATGACCTCGTTCTGGCCGACGATCACCTTGGCCAGCTCGGTCTTGAGCTGCGTGTAGTTCTGGTTGAGCTTGGCGACAGCCGCCAGTTCATTCTCCTGCATCTGGGGGATGGACTCTTTTTCCTCGGCCATGTTTCACCTCGAAAAGGGACCTTGTGCCACTGCTATTGGCATTGATATCCACGAAAACCATGCGCAGGGATCGACTCCCACCCCTGCCGCATACCTGAGTAACGCCGCCGGTTGAGTTCAATTGCGAACAATTTCCACCGATTTGTCGGGCCGCGCCGCAACGCCGGAATCCGATGCAAGGATCGCGGATTCTACCGAATCGCCCGCGGAGTTCCAATAGTCTGCCGGCTGTTTGTGTTCGTGGCGGCGGCACGGGCAACGTACGACTCCAACCGCGCGTAACGCCCAGGGACAGCAGTCCCTGGGTTTTCAGTTCGCGCCATCACGGGAGTAACCCGCACTCGCGTCCCGTGTTAATAAAGGCATTCGACACCGAATGAAATCCCGGGAGGATCCTCCGCATGCGCACAACCATTCTCGCTCTCGTCCTGGCAGCCGTCGCCGCCGCGCCCGCGCTGGCTGGGGGGCCCGACGCACTCAAGCCGGCGGCCGCCACCGACAACGTCATGCTCGACACCCAGGGGTTCTGGCGTGTCCGCACGGTCTGGGAGACCCAGGAACTTGTCCTGCCCAACGGCGAGATCAAGCATGTTCGCATCGATGGGCCCTCCGCCTTCTTCCAGAAGAACCCCGCCGTCCTCGAGGCGCCCGAGTCTGCCTATAAGGTGGTCGAGGTCCCGACGGTTCGGCTGCCGGCGGACACGCCGGCGGACTGGATGAAGCCGGAATTCGACGACGGCTCATGGGTCCGCCTTCGCGGCCCGTTCCTGAGCAACTCCATCGACGAGAACTGGAAGACCATCCTGGTCCGCGGGGAGTTCGAGGTGATAGACCAGGGCCAGGCCGGCGAGCTGTTCCTGTCGCTGGCATTTCGCGGCGGGGCCGTCGTCTACCTCAACGGCATGGAACTGACCCGCGTCTCGATGCCGAAGGGCGAGGTGACTCCCCACACGCCGGCTGAGCCCTACGGGCTCGACTCCTTCATCACGAAGGACGGCTTCGTGATGTTCCGCAACGACAAGAGCCCGGAGAACAAGGCCGGGATGGACGCCCGGATACGCAGCCTGAACAGCTTCCGCATCCCGCGGGACAAGATGAAGAAGGGCGTCAACGTGCTGGCGGTGTCGATCCACCGGGCGCCGACCGCGGCCCAGTATTACATGCGGCACTGCAAGGGCACGTGGGCCCTTCATGACGACTGCCGCTGGGCGTGCATCGGGCTGGCGGGCATTCGACTGCTGCCCAGCCGGGCGCCGCCATCGGCCCGAACATCGCGATGGTCAAAGGGCGGGGCTTCAAGAGCTGGAACCAGAGCGTGATCCAGACGGTGTTCC
>JAQTVL010000445.1 GCA_028706835.1 Phycisphaerae bacterium
AACCCGAGAAGATGCGTACGAAGCCGTGCCCGACCTGCGGCGCGAAGATTTCGTTGCAGGCGGCCCGGTGCGTGCCATGCGGGGAGGCGCTGGCGCGGCAACTGGGATCGAACCGGCTGAGGGGTCAAGGCCGGGCAACGCCCATTGTCTCGCGGAGCCGGATCGTGATGGCTGGCGCGGCGGGGGTCCTGCTGGTCTTCATCCTTCTCTGCCGGGGGCGGATTTCCGAGTGGTTCTCAGGCGGCAAGCCGGCGGCCGATCGTGGCAGTCCGTTGGCCCCCGCCGATCCTCGCCCGGACCCAGACGTTGAACGGGTGGCGGCATTGCCGCCCGACCCGAACGGGCCTCCGGTTGTGTTCACGCCTTCGCCAACGCCGACGGTGGAACCCGTGCAGGCGACCCCGAGCCCCCAGGCAGTCTCTGGGCCGGGCCCGGCCACCCCGCCGGAGCCGCCCGTTGGGGCGCCGGCCGATACCCCACCTGCTGATCCGGCAGCCGCGAGTCAGCCGGAGGCGATCGATCTGGCAGGGCTTGTGCCGCCACCAGCCAGTCAGCCGGACCCGCTTGCCGCGGATGCTAATGGAATGGTGCGTTTTGGCGCAAGGCTTCTTGCGAAGGCGGAGGTCGAGAAGCGGATGGCAACCGCGGCCGATCTGCTTCGCAAGGCGGACGCCGAGCCGTCGACGAAAGATGCCCTCGTGCTCTATAAGCAGGCAGCGGACCAGCACCCGTATTGGATCGATATCCCGCTGCACAAGTCCCGCCGGTTGGCCGACGACTCTGACGGCCGGGCGTACGGCCTTGCGCTGGGCGAGGTGCTGCAAATCGAACCGACGAACGTGATGGCGTTGAACAACTCAGGTGTGTTGGCGCTGCGGAAGAAGAACTATGCGCAGGGCATCAAGAATCTGGCGAGGGCGGCAATCCTGTCGGAGGACGAGGCGATCCTGGACAACCTGATTTTGGCGGTTTACCTCAATCGATACGCATCGGAGAACGGCCATACCATTGTTTTCGAGGGATATGCGGCCATGTCCGAGGCGGCGTGGAAGGAGCGGGTTCACCGTACACTCGCAGCGATGGAGACCGAAGGCGATGTGGTCCTCGGACAGGCGTTCGACCTGATGCACAAGACGGGCCGTCGGGTCGATCAGCGACGCTGGGGCGCCCAGTGGACGTCGATAGCCAACTACAAGGCAACCGCATCGCGTAACAGCATCCCCCTGCGACAAGCCCGCGCCTTGGCTTACCGCGTCCGGGCGATCGAGGCCCGGAACGACAAGACTGGTACCATGGCAGTGCGGATGGAATACTACGAGAGGATAGTCGGCCTGTCCGTGCCGACGTATCCGGGCGTGCTCACAATGATTGATGAAGCCGGTCGGCCCAGCAGTCGTAGTCGCGTCCCGGAGGCCGGCATGCGCAATGCTGGCGAGGCTTTTCACGGCGGCCCGATGGACAATCCGCGGTTCCCAGTTCCGCCGCGTGGCAGGGATCGCGGCCAACCACGTTTGGATCCACTTCCGTGAAGGGGGCCGGCGTGGTCCCCCGTCGGCAAATCCGCCGGTTGGTTGCAATGGCAAATTCGGGTTACTGGTCTGCCAAGCGCCGGCCGCGCTTCAGCACTGACCGGTGACGCTTGGACTCCAGCCGACGCTCTTTCGCTCCCCGGCTGGGGCGGGTCTTTCGACGCACCTTCGGGCGAATGGCCGCCTGGCGAATCAAAGCCACCAAACGGTCCATCGCCGCCGTGCGGTTCTGCTCGCGGGCGCGGTGCTCGGTCGCCTCGATGAGAATTTGGCCTTCCTTCGTCACCCGCCGCCCCGCCAGGCGAATCAGGCGGCCGCGCACGTCGGGCGGCAGGTTCGCGGCCGGCAGGTCGAACCAGAGTTGGACGGCGGTGGACACCTTGTTGACGTTCTGCCCGCCCGGCCCGGAGGCGCGGACGAACTGCTCGGCGATCAGCCGCTCGTCGATCGAGATGGTGTCGGTGACAGGAATCATCATTCGCCGATCCGTAGCACGGGCGTCTCGCCCGTGACCGAAAACCATGGGCAGGATGCCCATGCTACGACGCCGGGCTCAATCGCCCGCCACTCGTGTCGCAACGCCTCGATGGGGTCCATGTTGGCCGCCCGCCACGCGGGGTAAAGTCCGAACAGGATGCCGACGCCGGCGGAGATCAGGAAGCTCGGCACGATGGTCATCACCCGCACGATCGCGATCTGGCCGCGGAAGATCACCGGCACCCACCACGGCGAGCAGACGCCGAACAGCACGCCGATCAGCCCGCCGAGGGTCGTCAGCACGAGGGTCTCGATGAGGAACTGCATGACGATGTGAATCTTGCGGGCGCCCAGCGCCCGGCGGATGCCGATTTCCCGGGTCCGCTCCGTCACCGTCGCCAGCATGATGTTCATGATGCCGATGCCGCCGACCAGCAGCGACACCGCGCCGATGCTGAACAGCAGCAGCGTGAAGTTCCGGGCCGATTCCTGGGCCTGGCGTATCTCCTTCAGCGGAACCACCACGCGAAAATCGCCCTCGGGGTGGTTCTTTTCGAGCAGGTGCGTGATCGCCCCCGCCCGCGGCAGCACCTGCTCCAGGTCGGCCACGCGGGCGATGATCTGCTTGAGTTCGACCAGCTCGCGCGTTTCCGTGCCGCTGCCGCGCACGACCTCGATGTTCCCGAAGTAGGCCGACAACGTGCTCAGCGGCATATACACGTTCTTCGACAGATCCGCCAGGTTCAGCTTCTTGCGCTCAACAACCCCGCCCTGGTTGGCCATCACGCCGACGACCGTGAACGTCTTCGTGCCGATCGACACGGTTTGCCCCAGGGGATCCTCCAGCGGGAACAGCTTGGCGCACACGTCCGAGCCGAGCACCACCACCTGGTTCAGCCGGCCGCGGACGCCGTCCGTCGCGCAGATCCAGCGGCCCCGCGCGAGCTTGTAGTTCTGCACGTCGGCGAAGAAATATTCGGTGCCCACGATCTTGCCGTCGGTGTAACGGCGGCTCTTGTGCCAGACGTCCTTGCGAAAGTCACGCACCGGGACCGACAGTTCAACGTCCGGGATCGTCTCGTGAATCTGAACCAGGTCCAGCCGCGTCAGGCCGTAGCGGTCGATCGGGTTGGTTTCCTGGCTTTCCTTGGTCACCGCCCGCTTGATCGACTCGATGACGATGGTATTCGACCCGAGCGAACGGAACTGCTCCTGGGCCCGGAAGCTGGCCCCCTCGCCGATCGCCAGCATCGCTATCACCGCGCCCACGCCGCACACCACGCTCAGCGCCGTCAGCATGCTTCGCAGCGGGTGAAGCCGCAGGCTCTTGATGCCCATCTGAAACGCACGCGCGAAGCGGAGGTGGATCATGCCGTCCCCCCCGCCAGCCCCATACGCCGGCGACGGTCCTCCGACGTCTCGATCCGCACGATCTTGCCGTCCGCCAGGTGCAGCACGTGCCGGGCGCGATGGGCCACGTCGTCTTCGTGGGTCACCAGGATGATGGTCTTCCCGTCGCGCGACATCACGTCGAACATGTCCATGATCTCGTGCTGCGTCACGGAATCCAGATTGCCGGTCGGCTCGTCCGCCAGGATCACCAGCGGATCGTTCGTCAGCGCCCGGGCGATGGCGACACGCTGCTGCTGCCCGCCCGAGAGTTGCGTCGGGCGGTGCTCCAGCCGCTCCGACAGGCCGACCATCGCGGCCATCTCGTGGGCCCTGGCCCTCGCCTGCCTCGGCGATACGCCCTGGTAGATCAGCGGGATCTCGATGTTCTCAACGACCGTCAGTTGCGGGATCAGGTTGAACGACTGGAACACGAAGCCCAGACGCGAGGACCGCACGCCGGACAACTGGTCGTCGTCCAACGTCGACACGTCCGTGCCGCCGAGCAGGTACTGGCCCTGCGTCGGCCGATCGAGACAGCCCAGCAGGTTCAGCAGCGTGCTCTTTCCGCTGCCCGAAGGCCCCATGACGGCGTAGTAGTCGCCGCGGCGGAACTGGAGGCTGACACCGTCGAGCGCGCGGACGGTCTGGCCGCCCATCAGGTAGTGCTTGTAAACATCGACGAGTTCAACGACGACTTCCACGTGTCAGCCTCAAAACGCGGTGGGTTGGCGGGGGCCGTCAGGGGGGGCCTGCGGGCATGCCGCCGCCGTTCCCGCTGCCCGCCCCTTGCCCGGCTCGCGGCGGTCGGTTCTTGCGGAACTCGATAACCGCCTTTCGACGCTCGGCGGGGCTCATCTTCTCCAGTTTGGCGGCCATGTCGGGATTGCGCGACTTCATCCGCGGCATGAACTGGGCGATCTCCGCGTC
>JAQTVL010000446.1 GCA_028706835.1 Phycisphaerae bacterium
ACCTTCGACGCTCAACGGTTCGCCACGGCGAACAGCGCGACGCCGATCTTCGGCCCGGCGATCCGGCTGACCGCGCCGGAGCCGGCGGAGCCGATGCCGCCGATCGAGGCGTTCAACTGGCGGCCGACCTGGCCGGCGGTGAGCGGGGTGCAACTCGGCGAGATCACGGTGTATCGCGAGTATTACTCCGACTGGCAGCGAAGCAACACGGCGGGCAGAGGGTATGTCAATGACTACCTGTACCGGAGCTTCCAGAGCTATCGAACGGGGATCATCGTGAAGTAGACATTGCCCTGGGAACAGGTTGATCCAAGAGAAAGGGCCGATCGCCTGAGGAGCGACCGGCCCTTGTTGATTTCGGTGGCCGTTGTGGACGGCGGGCCAACCATGCCTGCACGAGCAAGACATGCCTGCGACAAAGCAACCGTCGCAGGCATGGCACCCGCAGGATGCCCGTGCCACGGCGCCCTATTCCTTGTGGGGCGCCTTGGCGGGGGCGGAACTGGTGCTGTGGGCCTTGAGCTTCTCGACCTTGTCGGCGGGGAGAGTGGCGACGGCTTCGGCGATGAGCTTGCTGTTCAGGCCGATGGTGGAGGCGCCGAGGTCGAGCTTGGCGACCTCGTCCTTGATCTTCGCGCCGACGGCGTCGACCTTGGCCTTTTCGTCGGCGGTGAGGGATACGTCCTTTTTCGACCAGTTGGCGACGGTGGTCTCGAAGGTCTTGGTGGCGGTGGCGACCATGGCTTCGCGGGCGGCGGCGTCGACCTTGGTCAACTGGTCGTCGGACAGGGCGCCGGCGGCTTTGATGGCGTCGCGGGCGCCTTTGTAGAGCTCGGCGTCGGTGGGGTTCTTGGGCAGCTTGGCGAGCTCGTCCTTGAGGGCCTTGAGCTTGTCCTTCTCCTTCTCGGCCTTGATCTTGGCGGCGAGGTCCTTTCGCTGGTCGGCGAGCTTGGCTTTGTCGGCGTCGACCTTGTCCTTCCACGTCTTGACGGCGTCGGCGACCTTGGTCTGGGCGGCGTCGTCGAGCTTGAGCGACTCGACGCCGGCGTCGAGGACGGTGCCGGTGAGCTTGACGTGCTTGACGGGGGCGGGCTTCGGCTTGGCGACAGTGTGCGGCTGGGCCAGGGCGGCCTGGGCGGCGAGGCAGAGAATCGCGGCCATCGGGACGGCGATCAGGCAAGGCTTCATGGCGTTCCCTTTCGTATGGGCTCGCCTGGGCGGGGCCGACGCCCAGTCGGTCCGGCTTGGGGCGAGTCGCTTGGGTGTTGCTGATGCTAAAAGCAACCAACCCCGCAGTTGGGGCAAGGTTGCGGTCAGATCACTCCATTCGCTTTCAAACACGCGGAAAGCTTCGCCCGGCTGGCGTCGGTCAGCGGGGCCAGCGGCAAACGCACGTCATCGCGGCAAAGACCGGCCAAGGCCATGGCGGCCTTCACCGGCACCGGGTTGGTCTCGATAAACATGGCCTTGAACAGGCCCATCGTGGCCAGGTGCAGCTTGCGTGCGGCGGCAAAGTCGCCGGCTAAGATCGCCGTCGTTAGCTGCTTGACTCGGTTCGGCAGCAAGTTGGCCAGCACGCTTATAACACCTACGCCCCCAACTGAACAAATCGGCAACGTCAACGAATCATCCCCGGACAATATAGCCAGGTTTGTCTCGGTTGCCACCTGGCTTGCCACGTCCAGCGACCCGGTTGCCTCCTTTACCGCCACGATACCCGGGTGTTGCGCCAGTTTGACCATCGTTTGCACCTCGATCGTCACCGCGCACCGCCCCGGAATGTTGTACAGCACCACCGGCAGCCCCACGTCCGCCACCTTCATAAAGTGCCGATACAATCCCTCCTGCGTCGGCCTGTTGTAATACGGGCTGACGATCAGGCACGCCGCCGCGCCGACCTCCTTCGCGTGTTTCGTCAGCCGGATCGCCTCCGCCGTCGAGTTGCTCCCCGTCCCGGCGATGACCGGCACGCGCCCGCCCGCCGCCTCGACCGTGATCTCGATCACGCGGTCGTGCTCCGGGTGGGTCAGCGTCGGGCTTTCGCCCGTGGTTCCCGTGGGCACGAGCCCATCGACGCCCTCAGCCATCTGCCGCTCGATCAGCCGCCGCAGCGCCGCCTCATCGACCCGATCGTCCGCGGTGAACGGCGTGACCAACGCCGTATACGTGCCCTTGAACATGACAGCCTCCGGCCAATGACAAATGACGACTGACGAATGACGAAAGAATGACGAATTCCCAATGACGAATCAACCCGAACTTCGGAATATCTTCGACTACGCCTCCATCAGCCGCCTCATCTCCCGCACCGCCTCCGCCAAGCCGACGAACACCGACCTCGCGATGATCGAATGGCCGATGTTGAACTCCCCCCACGGCCCCAGTGCCACCAGCCGATCGACGTTCCGATACGTGATGCCATGCCCGGCGTGGCAGTCAAGCCCCAACTCGATCGCCAACTGCCTCGCCGCCGCCAGGCGATTCAGTTCCGCGTGCATGGCAGCCGATCCCTGGGTGCCATGCCTGCGTTCTTTTGCAGGCATGTCTGGGCGTGGCTGGCATGGCTGCGACAGAACAGCCGTCGCAGCCATGGCACCTCGCCGCGGCGGTTCCACCTTCACCCACGCATTCGCGAACGCCCCGGTGTGCAGTTCCACCGCGTCCGCCCCGACCTCGGCTGACGCCTCCACTTGCGCCCTGTCCGGGTCGATGAACAGCGACACCACGATGCCCGCGTCCTTCAGTTGCCGCACCGCCGCCGCCACGCATCCCTTGTTCCGCACCACCTCCAGCCCGCCCTCCGTCGTCACTTCCGCCCGCTTCTCGGGCACCAGCGTCGCCTGGTCGGGCTTGACCTCGCAGGCCAGCGACAATATCTCCGGCACCAGCGCGAGTTCCTGGTTCAGCTTCACCCCCACCGACCCGCGCAGCCGCCGCAGGTCGTGGTCCTGGATATGCCGGCGGTCTTCGCGCAGGTGAACGGTGATGCCGTCGGCCCCGCCCAGTTCCGCCTGCACCGCCGCCCACACCGGGTCCGGCTCGTCGGTGCGGCGGGCCTGGCGAATGGTGGCCACATGATCGATATTGACGCCGAGCTTAATCATGGCAGATTTCCCGCGACGTGAAGGTCGCACTGTTCCCAGCGAGGCGATTATAAGCCGCCGGTCCCGTTTGGCAAGCAAATGGTCCCGCGGTAGAATCTCCGGGTGTGGCACGATTCGGTGGCAAGGGTGCTTCTTCGCTGTTTGTGGAGTGCGGTAGCGCAGCTACCGCTTTGGAGGGCAGGCGCGACGTTGCGCGACCCAAAGCGGTAGCTGCGCTACCGCACTCCACGAAAAGACGGACTCGCAAGCATACCACCAACTCTTGCCACACCCGAATCTCCACCCGGCGCCCCCCTCACCGAAAGGACCGATCATGCGTCCGATCCTTTGGTCCGCCGCGATCCTGACGACCCTGGCTGTCGGCTTGCCGTTTCGCGATCTCATTGGCGATCCCAACGTGCGTCCGGTTGCAGCGCCCGCCGCTCCCATCGCCCCCACGACTCAACCCACCCTGAAAACGAAGTTCGGCGACGTCGCCATCTTCCCGCCAGGCAACCCCTGGAACCAGGACATCAGCAAGCTTCCCGTCCACCCCCAGTCCGCCGACTTCGTCCGCTCCATCGGCGAGGGTAAATCGCTGCACCCCGACTTCGGCACGGTCTACAACGGCGCCCCGAACGGCATCCCCTATGTCGCCGTCCCCGCCGACCAGAAAAAAGTCCCCGTCACCTTCGAATACGCCGACGAGAGCGACAAGGGCGCTGCCCCCGCCGGCGCCAAGCCCGCCCCCAACGTCGGCTGGTATCCGATCCCCGATGACGCCCCCATCGAGGGCGGGCCGAAGAGTTCCGGCGATCGGCACATCCTCGTCATCGACCCCATCCACAAACTGCTCTACGAGACGTGGTCGACCTACAAGACCCCCACCGGCTACAAGGCCGGCAGCGGCGCGATCTTCGACCTGACCAGCGACGGCAAGAAACTTCGCCCCGAAGGCTGGACCTCCGCCGACGCTGCGGGCCTGCCGGTCTTCCCGGGTTTGGTTCGCTACGACGAGGTAGCCGAGGGTAAAGCGATCCGCCACGCGATCCGGTTCACCGTCGTCAAGACGCAGCGCGGCTACATCCACCCCGCCACCCACTTCGCCAGCCGGTCGAAAGACGCCAAACTGCCGCCGATGGGCCTGCGTGTCCGCCTGCGGGCCAACTTCGACGACAGCAAGGCCCCCGCGTGCGCCAAGGTGATCATCCAGGCGATGAAGACCTATGGCCTGA
>JAQTVL010000019.1 GCA_028706835.1 Phycisphaerae bacterium
GCCGGGCCCGCCGGGCCGCAATCGACCTGCGGGCCGCCCTGGACCGTCTGTCAGGGCGTTCTTATGCCGCTGAAGCCCGGTTCGTCCCCGTCAGCTTCTTCCAGCCGCGCCCCGGGATTCATCCGATCCCCCAGCCGACGATCCGCCCCCGGCCCACTCGTGTCGCCGCCTAAACGCTCACGCCTATTCTGAGGGAGGCGTCACGGTTAGGAAACAATCCGAAGATTTCAAGCTCCCCTCGCCCTTGGCACCGTCAGATTTCAAGGTCAGATTTCAGGCGTGGTTCAAATCAGGGTTAGTTCGGGTCACGCGGAAGCGCGTTCGTAGGCCAACAGTGCAACCCCGACTTGAACCACGCCCCCGTTCGGCTAGAATCCTCATCGCGATCAGGTGTGGATACCAGGCCCAAGATGGAAAGGTGTTCGAAGATGACATCCGCTTTCCAGGCTGTTCCCATTGCTGACAACGTCGACTGGGTCGGGGCGATCGACTGGTCGATCCGGGATTTCCACGGCTACCTGACGGACCGCGGCTCGTCCTACAATGCGTTCCTCGTCCGGTCCGACAAGATCGCCCTGATCGACACGGTGAAGGGCGCCTTCGCCGACGAGCTGTTCGCCCGCATCGCCTCCGTTGTCGAGCCCGGCGAGATCGACTACATCGTCGCCAACCACGCCGAGTTCGACCACAGCGGGGCGCTGGCCAGGGCGATCGACCTCATCAAGCCGGAGAAGGTCTTCACCTCCGCCCGCGGCGTGGAGGCCCTCCAGCAGCATCTCGGCAGTCTGCCCGGCCTGACGGCGGTCGGCGACGGCGAAACCATTCCGCTGGGCGATCTGTCGCTCACGTGTGTCGAGACGCGGCTGTGCCATTGGCCCGAGAGCATGGTGACGTACGTGCCCGAGCAAGGCGTGCTGTTCTCGCAGGACATCTTCGGCCTGCACCTGGCCAGCTATGAACGGTTCGACGACCAGTTGCCGCTCGAACTGCTCGACCGCGAGGCGGAGAAATACTTCGCCAACATCCTCATGCCGCTTTCGACATTCGTCGGCAAGGGCCTCGATCGGCTGCGCGATCTGAACCTGGCCATCAAGGTTCTCGCCCCGGACCACGGGCCGATCCGCCGAACGCACATCCAGCGGATCGTCGAGCAATATGCCCGCTGGGCGCAGCAGCCGCGGCGGAACAAGGCTGTCGTCATCTGCGACACGATGTGGGGCAGCAGCGACCTGATGGCCCGCGCGGTCGGCGAAGGCCTCGCCGCCGGCGGCACGCAGGTTCGCATGATGCCCGTGGGCAAGAGCGGTTGCCACCGCAGCGAGATCGCGACGGAAATGCTCGACGCCGGCGGCCTGGTCGTCGCCGCACCCACGCTGAACAACGAGATATTCCCCAGCCTGCTCGACGTGCTCGGCTACCTGAAGGGCCTCAAGCCGAAGGGCCTGCTCGGCGCGGCCCTGGGTTCTTTCGGCTGGAGTGGCGAGGCCGTCAAGGATCTGCGCGACCTGCTGACGGACATGAAGGTCGAATTGGTCGACGACGACCCGATCCGCGCCCGCTATGTCCCCGACGCTGCCGTTCTCGCCCAGTGTCGCGACCTGGGGACGAAACTGTCCGCGAAGCTCAAAGCGAAGTTCGGGTAACGTGCAATACGCCGGGCCTGCCCCGCGTTATGCCTTCCAGCGGGCCGGATGGAAACGCCCGCGGGCAACCGCTTGGGAACTTCTTACTGTGTTCGAGCGTCCAAAGCGGCAGGGTATCTAACGGAGGGTAGAGTCATGTCGGCCCGGATTCAAATTGCGTTGGTGTTCGTGTTCATCGTTGCCATCTTTGTCGTGACGAGTTTCATCGGCTGACGGGGGATTTTCTCCCGCCTTCCCACGAAAGTCTCAGAGTTCGGGACCGGTGGTTACAGTCCCAACTCTTTCTTGGCCGTCTCCCGAATACTCGGCTCCTTCATCGTCTTTCGGGCGAGGCGGATGTCCTGCGGGTCCTCCAGTCGCTGTAGCAGTTCAATATCTTCGACCGGCGCCAGAGCGAACCGACTCTTGCCCCGTCTCGTGACGACAAGTCGCTCGCCCTTCTTGGCCACACGATTGCCGAGTGCAAAGAATCGGAGTCGCGCGTCGCTGATCGTCACAGGTTTCATGCCAGACTCCTATCCTCCGATCAGCTTCACCAGCGGCTGCGGGCGATCCGTGCCCGCGACCCAGGCGGGGCGGGCGGACCATGGCGTCACGCTGCGGACGCACGCGAGGTCCATCCAGTGCTGCACGCGGGCCACTCGCAGTTTCCAGGTCATGTGCAGGTGGTTGGCTGGGGCGTACTGCTTGTATTCCACCATCGTTGCGTACTTCGGCACGACGAACGTGTGAGGCCAGATTGGCGTGCTCGTGCGGCAGACAGCCTGCGACAGTTTCGCCGGCAGGTCCACCGTGATCGCTTCGTCCCAGATCAGGCTGAACTGGCTGCTCGGGGCGTGGAAGGCCAGCCGGCCTGCGATCCCCTCGATGCCGCCGGGCGAGACGAAGGTCACGCTGTTGCCGCCGCCGGGGAAGTATCCGGGGTCAGCCAGCGGCATCGAAACGTTCTTCATGCAGACGCCGGCGGAGTCGCCCGGCCTGGCCGCCCAGTTGAAACTGGCGGAGCCGCTGTTGTCGCCATCGACGAAGCCGCGCTGACCCCAGACGTCCTTCGCGCTGACGCGGATCTTCATCTTGCGGGCCAGTGCCTGAATCTCCCACGGCTCCCACACCTTGCGGAAGTCCATGAACAGCGGCGGGGCGCCGCCGGACAGCCAGGTGAAGTACAGCATCGTCAGCAGCCCCTGCACGTCGGCCTCGGTCGCGAAGGGCATCGCCGGCTTATCGCCGTTGTGGTCAAACGTCGAGTTGAACAGGCTCTCCATCACGTCGGCCACGGGCAGCACTTTGCCGCGGGGGTCGCTGCCCCACTCGAGTTGGCTCATGAATCCGCCGCCCACCGCGTTGAGGTCCGCCAGCAGGTCGCGCACAATCAGGTACATCGCCAGTGACAGGTCGAACCGGTCGCTGTCGGCATGGTCGCGAAGTTGGAGCCGCTTGCCCACGTGCTTTTCCACCCAGCCGCGCAGCGTCGTCAGTTCCTTCTCGCTGTAGGCCCGTTTGGCGAGCATGTCGGACAGCAGTTTCATGTCCAGCCGGGCGATCTCCAGGCCGAACGTGTTCCGCGTCGGGATCACGTGGGCCAGTGCGGTTTCCATGCCCATGGAGTCGTGGCCGAAGACGACGACGCGCCGGCCTTTCAGGGCGGCGCAGGTCATCGCCGCGTAGCACCAGTCGACCAGGGCGTCCGCGGTCGACTCGGACATCTGCGGATTGACGCCGGTGTCGGGCCAGGTGCCGACGTTCAACGCCGCCAGCCGTCCGGACTGCGCCAGCGCCCCGTTGACCGCGTGGGCGTACACGACGCCGGGTTTCGGCCCGCTGTTGCCGCAGGTGATGTTCACCGGCGTCGTCGGCGGGAAGTGGGCCAGCAGGCTGATCAGCGTCAGTTGCGGGAAGGCCCACGTGTCCGGCACGCAGATGATCGCGTCGACGCCGATGTTTCGGAACTGACTGGCGACAATGTCCGCCTGCTTCTCGCCGTCGATGAGCACTGGCGACCAGACGACATTGGCCAGGGTGCCGTCGGCCATGCGGACGCGATCGGCAATGACGTCAGCCGTCATCGCCGCGATATTTCCGCACCGCTGCCGGGCAGTCTTGTCGATCCGCGGATCGCTTGTCGCACAGACGCCGAAGGTGAACACGCGGGGCTTAACCTGTGTCTGCTCAGTCAGCCGGATGGACCTCTTCATGGTTTTGGTGCTCCTGGTTGCCGGGCTGCGGACGTGCGATTGTGAGACAGGATACACCGGCGGGCAGGGGGCAGGCAACAAAGATCGGGCGAATGCGACGAAGGATTCTCTGGGGATTTCGCGGATTATGCGGATTGTAAGTATTTACTACAACGTTATGTATGGTGTCTTTTTGGGGTGTTCTCGCATTCTTAATCCGTGAAATCTGCTGAATCTGCGGGGAGTCTGTCTTGCCCGCTGGACAACTGGCTGCCCGGCAGTCACAATCTAGCCCTGCTATCCAACACATAGGAGACCGCCAATGCGCAAAGCAATGTTCATCGCTCTTGCGAGTCTGCTGCTGATCGCTGTTGCCAACGCCCAGACGCCGGCGGCCTCGCCGCAGGTTGTGTCGCTCAAGGACGCGCCAGCCAATACGTGGGTGCGAATCGCCTGGTCGCCGACCGGCGGGCGCGCCCAACCGATCTTCGTCTATGCGCCGGCGATCAAGAAGTTCGTGCTGGCCTCCGGCATTCAGGCCGGCGGCGGCGAACCGCCGCGGCATTACGATACGGAGGAGTTCGACCCAACTACCGCGAAGTGGATCAACGCCTATCCGCCGGGCGTTGCGGGCAGCCGGCCGGAGTCCGGGCCGGTGGGACCGGAGTATTCCAAAGCGGTGGCCAAGTTGGGCTATAGCGGGCGGCAGCCGTTCTTCAAGGATGGTGATGCGCTCCGACTTGCCGCGGGCGGGCAGTGGGCCGGCTATCAAACGGGCTTTGAGTGGTGCGTCAACTCCGACAACGGCAAGGTCTACGCCTACCTCGACGGCATGACGCTGGCCTACGACCCCGCCAAGCGGACCTGGGAGGACCTCAAAGCCAAGCCGCGGACGAGCTGCCGGCTGTGGGGCTCGATGGTCTACGACCCGGTGAACAAGGAGATCGTCCACTGCGGCGGCGACGGGGCGAGCTACGAAGTCGGCACGTGGGTCTACAGCGTCGAGAAGAACGAGTGGCGGAAGTTGGAGTCCGGCTCAGCCAAGTTCAACGAACTTAACGCGGAAGCGAAGAAGCTTTGCTGGTCCGCCAAGACGCTGGTGGGGGCGGCCTGCAATCGGTTCACGATCAGTGAGACTGCGGAAGAGGCGAAAGCGGATCTGAAGGCGAAGACGACCACAATCTGCGAAGAGGCGAAGCGACTGCTGGCGCAAGTCAAGTCCGCGGACCTGAAGGACGCGGAAAAGGCCGCGGGGGAGGTTGCGGTTGGACGGCTGGAGGCTGCCGCCTTGGCGTTCGGCGCTGTCGCGGAGAAGTTGAGCGCGAAGGTCACGCCCGAGGTGATTGTCGAGCTTCGCGCCGCTCGCGAGAAGGTCCAGCAGGCGATCGACGCACTCTGCGCCGAGCCGTCCGGCCGGGCGCGGTCGCAGGTCGCCTACGACCCCGAGCACAAGAAGGTCGTGATGTTCGGCGGCGACGGGCTGGAGAAGGTTGTTGCCGACACCTGGCTCTATGACTGCGCGACGCGGACGTGGGAGCAGAAGTTCTCCATGGAAAAGGCCTGCCCCGCGCCGCGGGCCGGGCACATCCTCGCCTGGCTGCCGAAGGCCAGGCAGATCGTGCTGGCCGGCGGCTACAGTCGGATTGGGTTGCCGCAGGAAGTCTGGGCGTACGACGTGGCCGGCAACACCTGGACGCTTCTGCTGCGGGCTGCGGGGAACGGCCCGCAGGCGGACCCGCGAAACGTTCAGGACGGCGCGGTCGGCGAGGATGACACGATCATCAGTGTGCAGGGGCAATCCGCCGGGCCGCTGACCACCTGGGCGTGCAAGGTCGATCTGTCCAAGCCCGCGGATATGTCCAGCGGCGTCGGCATGTCAGGCCAATATACCTGGAACCGGCTCGACCCCGCCGGCTGGGAGAAGGTGGCCAACCCCGACGCGGACCGCATGAAGAAGTTCTACGCCGATCTGCCAGCCAACCAGTGGACGGCCATCAAGTTCGCCCGCTATGCGCCGGGTGCGAGGAATCGCTGGGGCACCAGCGCCTACGACACGGCCCGCCACCAGGTGCTGCTGTGGGGCGGCGGGCACGCGACCAGCCACGAGAACGATGTGTCGCACTTCAGCATGCTCGGCGGCTGCTGGACGGTGGGCTTCCACCCGGACGACCCGATCGAGAACGTCTACGCCTCGCAGCCGACGCCACTGAGCTTCCAGGACCGCCCGCATGTGCCGGTCCACGCATACCGCGGCTACTGCTATGACCCCGCTGCCGACCGGATGCTCTACTTCGAGCGGGCCTACGACCTGACCGCCCGCGAGTGGGAGAGCAAGCCGTACCCGGGCCTGGACCACGCCGGCACGATGCACAGCCAGATGACGGCGACGCCGCACGGTGCGGTGACCTTCTCCGCGAAGGGCTTCTTCCGTCTGGACGCCAAGACCCGCGGGTGGGCCAAGCAGCCATGGGACGGCCCCAGGCCCGGCGGCATCTGGTGCGACGGCGACGTGATGCGGTACGACTCGAAGCGCGACGCGGTGTGGATCGCCACCGGAAAAGACATCTATCGCTACGACTTCGCGACGAGCAAGGGCGAGAAGATCGCGGTCGCCCTTCCGAAGTGCGTCGGCAACTTTCCGTTCGGCGCGGAGGCCGCGTATCTGCCGGACGCCGACCTGATCCTGAGCATGAGGATCTACCCCAAGCCTGACGGCAAGCTGGCGAACATCGCCTACGACCCAGCCGCCAACAAGTTCCTGTGGGTGGACTTGAAGTTTGTCGGCCCCGACGGCAAGGACCCGGGCTTCAAGGGCAACCCGTTCGGGTGGGACGACGCGCTGACCTACGACCCGGAGTTGAAACTGGCGGTGCTGAACAGCTCCAACCGCCAGGAGGTCTACGTCCTTCGCTTCGACCGCAAGACGGCGACGATGGAGGAGATTAAGGAGTGAGGGCGACTGAAGGCGGGCGGGCTCTTACGCTCGTTTCTTGACGTCCAGGAAGTGCGCGAACTGCTCCGGCGTGACCAGGTCGCGGACCCGATTCTCGTCGATCGCCGTGGCGGACAGCATCTGCCCGATGTCGTAATCGTCCTGCAATCGCCCGGCGCGGAGTTTCATCGCGATCAGGTCGTGGGGCTCAGCCACGAGGACCGACCGGCCGGCCATCCCGACAGTGACGGCTCGTTGAACGATCTCGTCCGCGTGCTCATCCTTCCACAAGTCCACTTCTACGCCGCTCTGGTGGTAGAGTTTCCAGGAGCAGGCGGGATCGAAATGGTGTTTCGCCATCGTTTCGGCGTGGGCGGCCAGAACCTCCGCATGCTTCGTGGCCGCGACGAAATCCACGTCCTCCGTTGATCGCGAGCGGCCGTAGTACATGGCCGCTACGCCCCCGATCAGGGCATACCCGATGCCGAGTTCCTCAAACATCGCCACGGCGTCGAGTAACGGCTGGGCATATTCGGTCGATGGTCTCTGCGGATCGGTCATGGTGATCGCCTCTCTGAATGCTCGCCCGTAGTCCATGCGGGCGAGGACCGCATCGAGTTGGCCGGTCGTGGAGTTCATAGTGTCATTCTACCGCGCGCCCTGTTCGTAATGTCGCCGTCATGACAAAAAAGCCCAGGGACGGTCGTCCCTGGGCTTCGGGGTCACTCGCGGATCATGGTGTCGTGCTGCGTTAGAGCGAGTGTTTCAGACAATATCTCCCGATTCGTTGATCGACGTGAACAATGCGTTCGCCTGGCTGCGGCTGGCCGAGTTGCTCTTGAAGAGCGACCCGCCGCTGGCTTGGCCGTCGGCGGCGTCGAGGATGACCAGCACGCTCTGATAGCTGTTGTTGGGCAACCCGATCGCCGCACCGTTGCCGCCGACGTTGAACATCGCCGCACCGGTGCCTGCCGACGAAACAATGAACCCGTATTTCGCGGCAAAGTTTCCGCCCGCCAGCGAACTATTTGTCGAGTAGATCGCCAGGGCGACGGCCATCACCTGGGCTTCGAGCTTCTGGCCGGTGACGTTGAACAGCGTCTGGTAGTAGGCCGCGACCTGGGTGTTGGTCTTCCCGGCCAGGTTGCCGTAGAGGTTCGAGAAATTGGCCGCCAGCCAGTTGCCCAACGCCTTCGAGCAACTGCTGCCGTTGAGGGCCTTGATCAGCGATTGGCCGTTGCAGTTGTGCCAGAAGCCGATCGTCGCTGTCTGGCCATGGACGAGGCCGGTGGTCGGCGTGGTCTGCTCTCCGAAGTTGTAGTTGACGCCGTTCCTGCCCGCAGCCAGCGAAATCGCGGAGAACAGGTCGTTGCTGGGCGTTCCGCCGAGCGAGCCGAGCGTGTCCTTGCCGTCGAGGTAGCCGGCCGGTTGGGTTTCCTGGATCGCATACGTGCCGGGGCGCAGGTTCTTGAACGCATAGGCGCCCGCCGAATTCGTCGTGGCGACCAGGTCCACCGTCTGGCCGAGGTCATTCGTCCCGGACAGGTTCACGGTCACGCCGCTGATCGCCTTCTCGCCGCTGTCGAACTTGCCGTCGTTATCGGCATCGACGTAGACGAAGCCGGCCAGGCTGGCCGGGCAGGGCGGCGGCGGTGGCGGTGGCGGCGGGGGCAGGCAGCCGGCCTGGTAGTAGGCGACATCGGCGTCGGTGACGTTGGCTGCGATCGTGTGGCCGAGCCCATCGGTCGGCGTGCCGACGACCGCGCCGGTGTTGACGTGCTGGCCGGCCAGCGCCACCGCCGTGGCGGTGTATTCCCAGGTTTCGCCCGCATCGAGCAGGCCGTTCTGGTTCTCGTCGCCGATGTTGTAGCCGCCGGACAATGTCGGCGTGGGCGCGAAGTCGTCCGCCGGGTTCGCCGGTGTTGCGTTGTCGTCGATTACGGTCACGTTCGCCAGCGCGATCTGGCCGGGGTTGCTCACGAAGTAGGTAAAGGTGAGCGTGTCGCCGGCGGAGACAGCCAGGCCGGGCGCGGTGTCCGCGTCGATGCCGGGCCCCGTCGTGCCGGCGCCCTTGCCGCCCGATGTGATGTCGCCTTCCAACTCGTTCTGGGCAGCCAGCAGATTCTTGGCGGCCTCGAAGTCCCCGGTCGCGTAGGCGTTGCGAACGATAGCGATCACCTGGTCGACGGTATAGGCGTAAGCGACGTTCGGATGGGCGGCGTTCAGCAGGGCCGCGACCGCGTGCCGGCCGAGGGCGGCCGCCCCGCCGCCGCCGGTCCCAAGCGCTTGCAGCAGCGTCGGGTTGCAGCGGGCGTTCACGCCGAAGATGGCGTTGAACCGGTCGGACGGGCGATAGCCGGTCCATGCGTAGAAGTGCTGGGTCTGTTTCCAGAAGCCGGGCGTGAAGCCTTCAGCGCCGCTACTCTGCGTCGCGGTATTGATGTATTTCTCGATGTCAATCGCGGGCCTGACCAGGCCGGCGTCCCAGGTCAGATCGTCCTGCCCCGAGGCCAGCGTGATGTTCGCCGTCACGCCGGTCAGGCGATCCGCGTCGCTGTCAGCCGCGTCGTCGCCGCCCTGATCCACCAGCGTGAAGGCATACCCGGCCGGTTGGACGAAGGTGACCTGGTACGTGCCGGGCAACAGGCCGGCAAACAGGTACAGCCCCGACGCGTCGGTCTGCGTCGTCGCGGTGATCGGCCCGTTCTGATCCGTGCCGGCCAGGTTGACCGTCACGCCCCCGACGCCGGGCTCGCCGGTTTGCTGGATGCCGTCGGCGTTGGTGTCGAGCCAGACGTAGTCGCCGATGCTCGCGGGCAGCACGACGACCTTGATCAGTTCGCCGAAGTTGTTGTCCTGGCCGGCGACGCCTGATGCCAGCACGATGTCGCTGAACACGTCGTTGGCGGTGCTGCCGCCGGGGGTGCCGATGGTGTCCTTGCCGTCGTCGAAACTGTCCGGCTGGGTTTCGGTAATCGTGTAGTCGCCCGGGCGAAGGTCCCCGAACTTGTATGAACCGTCGCCGGCCGTTGTCGTGACCAGCGTAACGGACGCTCCGAGATCGTCGGCGCCCGTCAGCGTGACGGTGACACCGGGTATCCCGGTCTCGGTCGGCTGGAAGATCCCGTCGTCATTCTCGTCGAGATACACATTGCCGGCAATGCTGGCCGGCAGCAGTTCGCCGAAGTTGTTGTCTTGGCCGTGAACGCCGGAAGCGAGCACGACGTTGCTGAACTGGTCGTTGGCTGTGTCGCCGCCGGGCGTGCCGATGGTGTCCTTGCCGTCGAGATAGCCGGTCGGCTGGGACTCGGCGATCATGTACGTGCCGGGGCGGAGGTTGTCGAACAGGTATGCGCCGGTCGAGCCTGTGGGCATGGAGAGCAGCACGCCGTTGCCGAGATCGTCGGTGCCGGTCAACGTGACGGTCGTGCCGGGGATCGGCGATTCGCCGGCCTCGATCACGCCGTTGTTGTTCGCATCAACGTAGACGTAACCGGCCACGCTGGCCGGCAGCAGTTCGCCGAAGTTGTTGTCCTGGCCATGGACGCCGGAAGCGAGCACGATGTTGCTGAACACGTCGTTGGCCGTGCTTCCGCCGGGCGTGCCGATCGTGTCTTTGCCGTCGAGATAGCCGGTCGGCTGGGACTCGGTGATCGCGTACGTGCCGGGGCGGAGGTTGTCGAACAGGTAGCCGCCGGTGGCGTCGGTCTGGATCGTGGTGTTCACCGGCTGTCCGACGCTGTCGAAGCCGCTCAGCGTGACGCTGGTGTTCGGGATCGGCGCCTCGCCCGCGTCGATCAGGCCGTTGTTGTTGGCGTCGACATAGACGTGGCCCGCCACGCTGCTCAGCGGCAGCGTCGCGATCGGGCTGAGCACGCCCTTGGCGTGGCCGGTGAACGGAACGGCAAACGAGTTGCTGTAGGTGGAGCCCTCGCTGGCCATGGTAATGACGATATCGCTCCCGCTGAACAGGGCGAGCATGGACCCGCCGGTGGGCTCCAGGCGGAAGTCGTAGTTCTCGGTGGTCACGCCGGGGGTGCTATTGACGTCCTGATAGCCGAATTGGAGTATCTCGCCGGTCAGCAGCACACCGCTGTATTCGGCGACGCCGTCGTTGTTGAAATCGAGCGAACCGGTAATCTCAAAGTCATTTCCGGTTACGCCGCCGACCAGGTTCCCGGAGTTGTCGGCCCGGAAGTGCAGGGCGAACGTGGACGTCGGCGCCTGCGGAACCGTGGTCGGCGACAGCACGGTCCCCGGCGGAACGGATCCGTTCTCTCGACACGACAGGAGGGCGGCGGTGACGTCGAACGCCTGTGTCGCGGGGTTGTAATTGGTGATGCCGGTGCTGTCGAACCCGACGCGCGGGTAGCCGCTGGACGCGAGGCCCAGCAGCGAAAGGAGCAGCCGATCCTCGAGCGACTCGATCAGCGGCTGGCCGCCGCCGGATAGGCCTGGGGTTCGGGTCGACTCGTGTCCAGAGTTCTTCCGTCGATTCCTGCGCATAGCGATTTCCCTCTATTCCCTGACTTCGGACTGCACACGCTTGGTGACGGCCAACCGGGCCGCCGGCCCCCAAGTCGTCATTGTCATCCGCACTGCGAGCGGCCTGCCTCAAACCGCTCTTCGCCGGCGAAGAGTCAACAAACTACCGCCCATCAGCAGAAAGATCGCCGTGACCGGCTCGGGAACGGTCGCGGTGTCCGTCTGTGCATTGCTGCTACTCAAGTTGTCGAACGATTGCATGAACGAGCCGCTGAATGAGTGTGACCCATTCCACTGCAACCGCACACCAAGCGGAGCGCCGGCCCCGCCGAAGGCGCTCTCCAGTTGCCCGCCGCTGACGTGCAACAGGAACTGCAATTCGTAGTTCGCCGGGTCCCAGCCGACCGCATTGAGCGTCGCGGTCAATAGCGGCCCATTGGCGACGCTGAACGCGCCGGGCGGGGAGCCCACCGGCGAACTCGGGATGTTGCCGCTGATCGTCAGCAGGCCGCCCGCTTCGGGATCGCCGGTAACCTTGTCGACCGTGGCCGCCAAGGTCATGGTCCTGGCCGGGGTGATGGACCACGGCGTGTTCGCCGGGTCCACCGCCAGTGGAAAACTGATCGACATCGGAAAACCGCTCACCGACAGGCTGCCCGTGCTGCCTGCCCCGGCGGTGTACACAACCGTCACATACTGTGACGTGATATCGGGCCGCTGCAAGGCGCTCGCGCCGAACAGCAAGTCCGCCTTCACCGTTCCGACGAACGAAAACACCGCACTCAAACAAAGTACAACCGCACCTCTGATAGAGAGTCGCATGGCCTTCTCCTCTAGCTGGCCTCGCGGGGGCGGGGGGCCCTCCGCTACTGTGGGAACCTTCCACGTCCGTTGCGGACGCGGAGACGTTTCCACCTGCGCTCTCTCTCTGGCCTAAGTCTGACCCATTCTCTCTCTCTGGCCGGTGGTCGCCACGTGGATGGCGCCCAACGGACTTCCTACTAGCAAACGGCGTGCCAGACGCTTTTCGCCTGTGATATTCAATCTCCGAATTTATTCAACAACTGAATCACGCAATAGTTCTGGTGATATTATCAGACCGTTTCACAATTGGCGGAAATTGCCGACTTTAACGGATGTCTTCCAGAATCAACATCCGGGACCCCCGCTGTTGACTTTTCGCAACATCGCCGCTATCGTCGTTCGCCTATCTCGGGGTGCCTGCAAATGGCCAAGATCGACCGGAAAAGCTCGGCCCCTGTTCGCCTCGGCATCGTTGGCGCCGGCGGGTTTGCGCGTCAAACTCTGGCCGTTCTCCCGGACTGCCCGGATATCCAGGTCGTGGCTGTTGCCGACGTCAAACGCGATGACGCCGAGAACACCGCTCACCGATTCTCTGCCAAGGTCTACGTCGACGTTCGCTCGATGATGGTCGAGTCCGGGGCCGAGGCCATCCTGATGTCGCTGCCGCACGACGAGTATCCGGAGTGCGTCCGGCTGGCGGCGCAGCGGGGGCTGCACCTGCTCAAAGAGACGCCGCTGGCCCGCTCGATCGACGAGGCGTTGTCGCTGGTGAAGTTTTACGAGCAGGCGGACCGCGTGTTCATGATCGGCACGCAGTTCCGGTTTGCGCCGGGGTTTGTCGCCCTCAAGAGCAAGCTCGCCTCCATGCCGCGCCCGTTCCTCGTCCGCAGCCACGCGATGTTCAACTGGGCCGGCGATTTCGGGTGGCGAGGCCAGAAGGGAAAGGCCGGCTTCGGCGCCTTCGGCGACGCGGGCTATCACAACATCGACCTGCTGAACTGGCTGCTGGGCCCGCCGCCGGAGGTCTACGCGATGACCTCGACCGGCTCGCGGGTCAAGCCGCTGCACCCCTACGACACGGACGACACGGGCCTGTGCATGCTGCACTACGATGGCGGGCTGATGGGCAGCATCACCTGCTCGCGGGTGACCGCGCCGGCGGCGATGGACGTTGTCGTACACACGCCGGCCGGCACGCTGATCGCGACGCCGGAGTCGTTCCGCGTGATCGGCCTGGACGGCCAGGCGGTCGATGAGCAGGCGGTCACTCCGCAGCAGGCGGAGCGCGAGGCGATGCTGGCGAAGATCGCCGCATTCGTCGCCGCGATCCGCGCCGGCAAGAAGCAGTATCCGTGCTCCGCGCACGACAACCTGATCAACCAGGCGGTGGTGGAGGCGGCCTACCTGTCCAGCCGGACAGGCCAGCCGCAGGTGCCGGCACGGATCTTCGAGTTGCACGGCCGGCCGATGGGCGATTTTATGACCCGTGAGCCGTCCGTCGCCGGCGCGGAGAAGTCGCACCGGGCGCGGCGGGCGGGGCGGCGGTGAGGAGCAGGGGTAGTCCGTGGTCAGTGGTTGGCGTAGACTTCTATTGACCGCTGCTGCGTGTTTCTTCGCAGTGCGATTGCGGAATGCCGCACTGCAAAAACGCAAGCGGAAGAATGCGGGACTCCCGGTTTTGCACCTTGCGTATCCCCATTTTCCTCGTGGGGTGTTGATGAATCCGTCGGTCAAGAAGTCCCTCTGGCTTGTCGTTCGGCTGGCGGCCACCATTGGCGTGGTCCTCTGGATCATCCACACCACGCAGTGGCGCGACCACGCCACGCTGGCGAAGGGGTCCGCCGGCGGGAAGGACGTCAAACTGCCCGTCCTCGGGCAGCAGGGCGACGCCATTACGCTGGACGGCGCCGGCCCAGAGGACTCGCTCAAGGCGATGTTCCGCGCCATCTCGCGGCGCGACCCCCAGGCCCAGACGCACCCGCTGGCTGACATTGCCAGGGACGACAAGGGCGAGTTGCTCATCGAATGGGGCCTGGCCCACAGCTTCCGCACGGTCCGCTGGTGGCCGGTGGCCGTGGCGATTCTCGCGTTCGCGGTGGCGGTTTTCTTCCAGGCGTTGCGGTGGCGGGAACTGCTGCACGTGCAGAACTGCCGGCTGTCGGTCGCCACCGCGGCGAAGCTGATGTGGATCGGTCTGCTGTTCAACATGTTCCTGATCGGCGCGGTCGGGGGCGACCTGGTCAAGGCCTACTACGTCAGCAAGCACACCACCTCGCGGGCCGAGAGTGTTATCACCGTGCTGGTCGATCGGATCATCGGCCTGCTGGGCCTGCTCTGGCTGTCGATGGCCGGCATCCTGATCTGGCTGGCGACGGGGGCGAAGGCGATCCCCGGCGGGCTGCCGTGGGCGTGGATGATTCCCGGCGTGGTCGTGCTGCTCGGCGGGGTCGTGTTCTATTCGCGGCCGTTGCGGCGGGTGTTCGGGCTGGACCGGCTGATCTCGCGCTCGCCCGAAGGCTCCATCCTTCGCCGGCTGGACGCGGCGGTGTTCCTCTACCGCGACCACAAGTCGATCATCGCCGGGGCGTTCGGCCTGACGTTCCTGTCGCACGTCTGCCTGCTGGGGTGCGTGTTGTTCGCCAGCCTGGCGATCCCGGAGATCACGTTCCCGGGCGTCGGCGGCCGGGTGATGCACGTGCTGGTGTTCGCCCCGATCATCTTCGTGGGCGCGGGGATCATCCCATCGGTCGGCGGCCTGGGGGTGCAGGAGTACGGCTTCATCATGTTCTTCAGCCGGCTGGGCTACGGCTCGCGTGCGGCGTCGCTGTTCCTGGCGGTGCTGGTGCGGATGTCGCAGATTCTTGTGTCGCTGCCCGGCGCGTTGCTGCTGGTCGTCGGCGCGCACCTGCCCAGCCGGGCCGAGATGCTGCGCGAGATGGAATCCGGCAAATAGCAGGCGAATTCCGCGTACGCCCGCCGCTCGTCCGCGTGCGTTCTTGCAGGGCGGCTTCCGCACGCCGCCCGGCGAGAACGCAACGGGCGGGAAGGCGGGAAAGGGTCGGACGTTGTAGCGTTGAGCCGAACCGGTCGCGAGGGAAACAGGCCCCCAACACGGTCAATGCCCATGGTACGCCGAGCCGCGACACAATCCGAGGTCGTCTCCCGAATCCACGGGCAGTTGGCGGGCGACATTGCCGGAGGGCGTTTCATCGGCCGGCTGCCGGGTGAGCGGTTTCTGGCCCGCCATTTCCGGGTCACCCTTGTCGAGATCCGCGCCGCGCTTGCCCGGCTGGAAGCGGACCGCCTGATTCAGCGGCAGCCTCGTCGGGGCAGCCGGATTCTGGCCAGGCCCGGTCGCCGGCTGGGCCAGTTGTCGGGATTGTTCCGCGTGTGGCTGTTGACCACGCTACTGAGCAAGCAGTCAGTCTTTTCCAATCGCATCCTGATGGGCCTCATCCGGTCGGCTGCGTACTACGGTTTGACGGCTGAACGGGCGGACCTGACGCTCGATGGAGCGGCGGTCTCGCAGAGCCAGCCGTTGTCGGCCGCCGACTCCCATCGCACCGCCTGGGTGATTCTTCATTCAGAAATTCCCCCGAGCCTGGCGGCCCAGTGGAAGCAGCGACGTCAGCCGTTCGTATTCCTCGATACCGTGCCCGCTGACCTGGCGGGAGACGTCAACTTCGTCGGGTTCGCCGCTGCGGACGCGGTGCGAATGGCCACCTGCCACCTGCTGGAGCACGGACATCGCCGCATCGCCCTGGTCCAGCGGAGCCCGTCGGGGCCGATCGCCTGCGATCGCGATGCCGGATTCCGATGGGCGTTGCAGGAATGGGGACTGGACCCCCGACAGACTCCACGCGTCTACCTCGACGACGACGGGGGTTCGTCGGACATCATCACGGCCATCGAAGGCGTGCTGCACTCCGACGCCTGCCCGACCGCCTTGGTGGCCGCCGGCCAGAACATCGCCGCCGACGCACGGGATGTTTGTCTGGCTGCGGGCGTCCGAATTCCCGACGACATGAGCATCATCGGCGTCGGGGCGTCGTACCCGCCGCTCGACGAGGATCCAACCCTCACCGTGGTTGACCAGGGTAGTCCGGATCGGTTGGCAGAACTCGCCATCCAACTGATACTCCGCGAGAACGCCATCGAGGACCCGGTCCAGATTCTACTTTTGCCAAGGCTTGTCGCGCGATCAAGCGTGGCGTCGCCCCGCAGCGCGAGCCAAGGTTCAGGCAAATAGTCAACATCCGACACTAATCTGTAACACATTTACATAAAATGCCTTATGTGTTACGTGATTGCAGACTGCAACTAGAGTGTAGTCTTCTAGCGCGCTCTCCGCATGAACAGCCCGGAGTGACCATTGAGGATATATCGTTCCTATCTATTTGTCGCACATAAAGATGCGAAAAGTCGCCATGTTCGCCCCGCCCAGAAGACGCTCGACTGGCACGCCGTTTGCTCTATACAGGGCAGAGGGGCCGAACGTTGGCCCGGCCAGGATTGCAGGATGCGAATAGCGACAGCGGTCGCGAGAAAGAGGTGGCAACGATGAAGACGACGTTGCGGAATTCGGTGCTGGCGGCGTTGGCGGTGGGCGTGGTCAGCCTGGTGTCAGCCGGCTCGGCGGATGCTGGCTTGGTGTTGTCTGAGGACTTCAGCACATCCGCGGATTGGGACAGCGGACAGCCAACCGTTCTCAATCAGAATGTGCCGGCGTATTACCAGACGAATCTCGACTGGTTGTCGCCGAACGTCAACACCACCAACACCACGAACGGCGGCACGCTCGGCAAACTGCTGGTGAACTCGTACGGCGGCGGCTCCGCCCGCGTGATGGCCAAGACGGCCTACAACGGCGTCGTCACGGTGTCAGCCGACTTCAGCGTCGGCGACGGGGAGGCCGGCCTTCTGTTCGGCGATCTGGGGGTTGTTGTCCTGGGGGGGCCCGATGGTTATTTCACACGCGTCGAGCGAGTCTCCGCCTGGGATAACCTGAGCGGCAACCATGACATGGGTTTTACCGCGGCGACGGGGGGGATCATGCACCACATGACCGCGACGGTGACCCCGACCACCCGTTTGCTGGACATCACCATAACGGATGCGCCGGGCGGCGGGTCCGCGACATACCACTGGACCTATACCTACACCGCCGGGATGTATACGGAGGGGACCAGCAAGGTCGGGTTGTACCGCGGCGGGAACGGTGCGGCGTGGTTTGACAACCTTCAGATCAGCACCGTCCCCGAGCCGGCGACGATGGCGTTCCTGGCGATCGGCGGGCTGAGCATGATCGGGGCAACCCTTCGACGACGCCGGAAGGTGTGATGCCCGGTGGCTGCAAGCGGTCTCTTTCAGGCCCGGCTGGGCGATCCCAGCCGGGCCTTTCATATCGGGGAACGAATCGAGGACCCGGTCCAGATTCTGCTTTCGCCAAGGCTTGTCGCGCGATCAAGCGTGGCGTCGCCCCGCAGCGCGAGCCAAGGTTCAGGCAAATAGTCAACATCCGACACTAATCTGTAACACATTTACATAAAATGACTTATGTGTTACGTGATTGCAGACTGCAACTAGAGTGTAGTTTTCTGGCGCGCTCTCCGCATGAACAGCCCGGAGTGACCATTGAGGACATATCGTTCCTATCTACTTGTCGCACATAAAGATGCGAAAAGTCGCCATGTTCGACCCGCCCAGCAGACGCTCGACTGGCACGCCGTTTGCTCTATACAGGGCAGACGGGCCGAACGTCGGCCCGGCCAGGATGCAAGATGCGAATCCGGTGCCGTCTGAGCGACAGCGGTCGCAAGAAAGAGGTGGCGACGATGAAGACGACGTTGCGGAGTTCGGTGCTGGCGGCGTTGGTGGTGGGCGTGGTCAGCCTGGTGTCAGCCGGCTCGGCGGATGCTGGCCTGGTGTTGTCTGAGGACTTCAGCACATCCGCGGCTTGGGACAGCGGACAGCCGACCGTTCTCAATCAGAATGTGCCGGCGTATTACCAGACGAAGTTCGACTGGTTGTCGCCGAACGTCAACACCACCAACACCACGAACGGCGGCACGCTCGGCAAACTGTTGGTGAACTCGAGTTCCGGGGGCATCGCCCGCGTGCTCGACAAGACGGCATACAGCGGCGTCGTCACGGTGTCAGCCGACTTCAGCGCCGACACCGGATCTGGTATTGGCGTCGGCCTTGTGTTCGGCGATTTGGGGGTTGTTG
>JAQTVL010000447.1 GCA_028706835.1 Phycisphaerae bacterium
CGTCCCGTCCGACGAGACCGCAGGAGCCGTCGAGAACAGAGTTGAATTCGTATTCCCCGTTACCTCGAAGCTCAGAGTCTGGCTCGACTCGTTGTCTGGACCAACCGACAGGCCCGTTGCCCAGTTCGCCACTGCCTGCGCCCCGGCATCCTCGTTGACCGTCTGATCGTCGCCCTTGGTAAACGACGGGGCGTCGTTGACCGCGTTGACGGTAATGGTGAACGTCTGCGGGTCGGAGGTGTCAACGCCGCCGTTGGCCGTCCCGCCGTCATCGTGGGCCACCACCGTAATGGTCGCCGAGCCATTGGCATTGCCGGCGGGCGTGTAGGTCAACGTCCCGTCCGACGAGACCGCAGGAGCCGTCGAGAACAGAGTTGAATTCGTATTCCCCGTTACCTCGAAGCTCAGAGTCTGGCTCGACTCGTTGTCTGGGCCAACCGACAGGCCGGTTGCCCAGTTCGCCACCGTCTGCGCACCGGCATCCTCGTTGACTGTCTGATCGCTGCCCTTGGCGAACGACGGAGCGTCGTTGACCGGATCGACATCCACCTTCACTTGCACGGCCGTCGAGGACGCCAACGATCCGTCGTACGCCTTGACCGTGAATGCGTTCAACGCCAACCCGTTCGCATCCGCCGCTGGGTGCCAAACCAGGCCGTCACCGGTTGACGACAACAGCGTTGTCCCTGGCGTCACCGCCGTCCCGCCCTTGGTCAGCGTCCCCGATGTCACCGACTCGATTCGGAAACTCAGACTGTCGCCGTCCGGCTCGACCTCATTTGCGGCAATCCGCAGTGTGTCGTAGGTGATACTGAAGTCCGAATCCTCCACCGCGTTGGGCAGCGTGCTGATCGCACTCAGCGTGGGGGCGGTGTTCACGTAGCCGTAGACCCGGAAATCATACAGGGCGTAGTAGTTCTGGCCGGTTGCCTTGGCTGTGGCATGCACCCGAACGTAGCGGTAGGCCACACCGGATGCGATACCTGCGAAGTCCCTCACTCCCCCACTCGTATTGTTGCTTTCCCCGGCATTCAGGCTCGCCCACGAGCCCTCTTGCGCGGTGTTCGAGCCTTCGATCTGATAGGTCTTTGCGTAGTAAGACGAGTGCCAGTTCAGCGAGACGGCCTTGATGGTGTACGCCGCGCCAAGGTCCACATAGATATCTTCGGTTGCCGAACCGCTGGCACTCTGCCACCGCGTGCCGCTGTCGCCATCGACCGCCTTGCCTGCGGCGTAGCTGCTCGAGTAGGAGTGGCTGGCCGTCGCCGTCTTGTTCACGGCAAGATCGGAGAACGTGGCTCTCGTGGCCGTGTTGCTGTTGCCTGAGTCGCCGCCCGCGTTGCAGGCACGCACCCGATAATAGTATGTCGTGCCCGCGGATAAGCCGCTGTCGCTGTAGCTGGTCGCGTTGGCCGGAGCATAGTCGGAAGACAGGTTGCTGGTAAAGTTCGCGTCCGTCGCCCGCTCAATCTTGAAGAATTTCTCGTCCTCTCCGGAAGTGACGACCCATGACAGGTCAATAGCGGTTGATGAAACAGCCGCCGCGGTCAGATCGGATGGTGCCGCCGGAACATCGGGCTGGGTAGCCAGATTACCGTAGACCTGGAAATCGTACAGGCCGAAATAGCTGCCGGTGTGAGCCGTTGCGTTCATTCGCACCCATCTCGCCGACCCGGTCAGGTCGGCGTAGTCCTTCCAACCGGAGCTCGTGTTGTTGGGCTCGTGATGGATTGATGTCCAACTTCCAGACGCGAGCGGCGCGTCCGAGTACTCAATGTCGTAGTTCGTTCCATAGTAGGTGTACCAGTTCAGCGACACGGCCTTGATGTTGTACACCTGCCCCAAGTCGACCATGACCCACTGGTCGCCGGCGATGGTGTCGCTGGTCCACCGCGTGCCGTTGTCTCCGTCCACCGCGTTGGAGGCCGCGTAGGCGCCATTGGAACTGTACACGCTGTGGGCGGTCGTCGTCTTGTTGCGGGCGATATCCGCGAATACGGCTGTGTCGCTGTTGGCTGAATCGCCTCCCCCGTTTCCGGCCCGAATCCGATAGTAGTACGTCGTTCCCCTGGTCAGGCCGGTGTCGCTGTAGCTGGTCACATCGGCGTCCAGGTAGTGCGTGTTCAGGTTGGTCGTGAAGGCGGAGTCCGTTGCCCGATCGATGGCGTAGAAGTCCTCAGCCGCCACGTTCGTCCACGAAAGATCCGCCTGCGTCTGCGAGACGGTGGTCACGGTGAGTCCGGCCGGGGTCGCCGGCGCAGAGACCGGCGAAGACGGCAACGTTCCGTAGACCTGGAAATCATACAGGCCGTAGTAGGTTGCACCTGTTGCCTTGGACGTGCCGCGCATTCGGATGTAGCGGTAGGTCTTGTCGGCCAGGGCAGTCAGGTCTTTCCAGCCCCCGGTGGTGTTGCTGCTGGTGGCCTCGGCCGACACGATGGTATCCCACGTCAATTGGTTTGTCGGGTCCGGCCGATCGAGGCCTTCGATTCGGTAATTACTGGCGAAGTGGTTTGCATCCCAGTTGAGGGAAACGGCCTTGATGTCGTAGGCGACGCCCAGATCGACGTAAATCCACTGGTCGCCCGCGGCGCTGGAACTGAGCCACCGCGAGCCGGTGTCGCCATCGACCGCTCGGGTTGCCACGTAACTGCTGTACACGCTCCTCGCATCGACGGGCCTGCCTCGGGCGATATCCGCGAATACGGCTGTGTCGCTGTTGGCTGAATCGCCGTTCACATTCCCGGCTCGCAAGCGGTAGTAGTACGTCGTGCCACGGGTCAACCCGGTATCACTGTAGCTGGTAGTGGCTTCGGGGAGATATTCGGTCTTCAGGTCGGTTGTGAAAGCGGAGTCTGTGGCTCGGTCCAACGTATAGAACGTCGCGCCTGATACGCTGGTCCACGATAGGTTGGTTTGCGTTGCTGAGTACGGGGTGGAGGCAAGATCAGCCGGAACCGCCGGCGCACTGCCACTGACTGCCTCCCCGAACACCTGGAAGTCGTACAGGGCATAGTAGTTGTTCGACGACCTGACGGTGCCGCGCATCCGGACAAAGCGGGCCGTCACATCCAGGCTGGTATGATCCCTCCAGCCGGCGCTGGTGTTGTTGGGCTCGACCACGGGATTCGGCGCGTCATTGAGTGCCGCGTCAAGAGGCGAATCAGCAAACTGGATTTTGTAGACCTTGCCGTAGTACGTGTGCCAGTTAAGCTTCACTTCGCTGATGTTGTATGCCGAGCCCAGATCGATCCGAATCCACTGCGGGTCAACGCCGCTCTCACTGACCCACCTTGTACTACTGTTGCCATCGATTGCGTTGGCCGCCGCATAGCTGCTGCTGGAACTGTAGGTGCTGCTGGCACTCACGGTCGCATTCACGTTCCGGGCCACGTCCGTCGGGTCGATGTACACGACGTTGGTCGGCTCGGAATTGCCTTCGTTGCCGATGGCCCGCACCCGGTAGTAGTAGTACACGCCCGGTTCGATGGTGGTGTCGCTGTAGGTGGTTTGGCCGGCCTGAACCGAGATCATCGCCAACTCGTCCGTGAAGTCCGCGTTCAGAGCTCGCTCGATCCGGAGCGCGGCTTCGCCGCTCGAATTGTCCGCCCACGACAGGTCGATCCGGCGCGAGGACCAGGCCCGCGCCGTCAGGTCGGTCGGCGCCGCCGGCGGCTGCGGAGCGAGAGCCACGGCCACATCCTGAGCCGGCGTTGAATCGCCAAACCAGCGAACCAACTCATGGACCATCTGCCACTGGAAACCGTACGTCCCGAGACTGGTCGGGGCCGTCACGGTAAACAGGAACGTCGCCTCCTCGCCCGTTGCGACGTCGCCGGTCAACTGCACGCGGCCCACGCCCCAGGTCAAGTTATCCTGCGGGTCCTGGCTGCCCAGCCGCCAGTCGCCGCCGGCCGTCCAAGTCGATGAGCCGGTGTTGCGCATCGTAACCAGCACGTTGTAGACGCCGCCGGCCGCCACGGTGCGCGGCAGACCTGAGATGACGACCAGCGTCGCGGCGTCCTCCGCGACTGCCGGGGTCGTCACATCGGCGGGCTGGCTGCTGTAGGACTCGCCGCGAGGATTGGTGGCACTAATGCGGTAGTAGTAGTGAGTCCCAGCCGCGACGGTCGTGTCATTGCAACTGGTCGCGTTCGCTTCGCTGGTCAGCACCACAAGATCGCGAGTAAAGCGGCTGCTGGTGGACCGCTCGATGCGGAAGCCAGCTTCGTTATTCGTGGTGTCGGTCCAAGTCAGACGCACGGCGCCGTCGGCCGCGGTCGCAGTGAGATCCGACGGGGTATAGGCCG
>JAQTVL010000448.1 GCA_028706835.1 Phycisphaerae bacterium
TCCTCCACGTCCGCGCCGCCTACCTCAGCGACGATGGCCGGGCCGAAGAATTCCACACTCGCCGCCCACGAGGCCGCGCCGCCGGTCAGCACCGCCTCGGAAAGGCCGCATGAACGGGGATGCACCCTGCGAACTCAACGATGATGCTACGCTGTGCGAACGCCGCGAGTTTGGCGACGCGCCGCGATCAGGGCGCGGTGGTAGGGGCGCGGGGTTGGTGGGCTCGTGCTTGAGCCAGCCGTTCTTCCAGGTCCTTGCGTGCCGAGTCGGACAGGCGGAAATGCCCCTTCGGATCTCGTCGGCGGATGACGTCGTCGATGGCCAGGCAATGGGCGAAAGCGTTGGCAGCCTCGGCATATCGATCAGATCGGACGAGCAATTCGCCGTAGCCCCGCCAGAGCGGAATGCTGCGCGGAGCACGCGACAGAGCCGCCTGCATGATGACCTCGGTGATATCGTCGCGCCTGATCTTCCCGCCGTCCCAGGGCACCACGCACCCCGGCACGTCAAGGGCCGCCCGGACCCAGCGGAACGAGGTGAACGCGTTCGCCAAGTCTCGACGCCATGCCTGCTGGTAGAGGTCTGCAATCTCCCGACGGCCAGACGTTTCCCCCGCCCTCGCAGACAGGGCGCTCGCCATGTACTCCGGCACATCCGGGTCCAGCGGGTCGCTCTCGACAGCGCCCGCCGGCCAACCCCCGCGAGCCACCTGCCGCATCGCATCCTCTGCCGCCGCCACCGGCACATACGCCCAGCCGACGATGAACGCCGCCGACCCGGCGCTGGCGACGACGGCGATGGCATGATAGACCTTCCGCTGCGGGGTGGGCTTCGGCTCGCGGTCGAGCCGGCCTGCCAGTGCGATGGCCGACAGCGTCCAGAAGGCGGTCGCGGGGGCCGCCTGGATCAGGCCGAAATCGATCGTGCAGGCCAGCAGGAAGCCAGCCAGCCCCGCCCCGATCGCCAGTTGCACCCAGCCCTCGCCGAGGTCGTCCGGCCAGGCGATCCGGTCCCGGCTGGTCAACAGCATCAGCAGGATCAGCGGACCCAGGATCGCGATCGCGGCGTTGCTGACGGGGTCCGCCTGGGGCCACTGGATAACAACACGCAGCGCCGCAACGACAGGCGGCAGGACGACAACGAAGAACAGCAGCGTCCGGGGGAACGACGAGACGTTGCGCGGGTCGGGGCGCGAATCGCGCGGACCTTCGGTCCTGCGGCTAAACGCATCTGTGCCCAGCGCGGCGATCCCGCTTGCCTCTTTGCACCGTTGGCGGACAAGCGACGCGACCACCCACGCCAGAAGCCCCACCACCGCCATCGCCCCGAGCGGCCCGAACTCCACCAGCGCCGACAGCACGAAGTTGTGCGGGTTGTCTACGTCCTCCAACGCCGCCTCGGGCTTGTGACGCTGATACGCGGTGGAGAAGTTCCCGCCGCCGATGCCGGTCAGCGGGGCGTCCCTCACCGCGGCCGCGGCCCCGCGCCAGTAGTGCCAGCGGACCAGCAGGCTTTGGGCCGCGCCGTTGCGATACCAGATGCTGTCCGGCGCGGGCTGCGTCATGCGCGCGGCCGCAACCGTAGCGACGGCCGCAACGGCGATGAGAATTCCCGCGGTCGCCGTTAGCAGGGATCGCCAATGTCGAGCCGCCCAGCCGCGCACGATCGCGAGAATCGCGAAGAGGGACAACGCAAACAGCGTGGAGATGATGCCGCCCCTGCTCTTTGTGAGCAGTAAGGCGAAGAGGCAGATGGCGGTGGACACCAACGCAAGAATGGCGAACATTCGGGACACAGAAACGGCGCTAGGCGGGGCCGAGGACGGCCCGGCTCGCTGGTCGGCGCCCTTTGAGGCGGCGAGTTTTTGCACGCCCCAGCCCACGCCCGCCAGCACGACCACCAGCAGCAGCGCCGCCGCCATGTTCGCGTTCAACGCGAAGCCTTTGACCTCCGACGACCGCACGCGCTCCTCATACTGCCGCGCCTGCGGATCGTCCGGCGACCAGCCTTGCGACTTGAACAACTCCGCCCGCTTTTCCGGCCAGACGTGGTTGACGAAATACGGGTTCTCGTAGTAGCGCTGCAACAACGCCTCACCGGCGAACAGCAGGCCGGCGGTCAGCACGGCCGCCAGCGCCGCCTGCCGCAGCCGCCGCGTCGCGAGCAGTTGCAGCAGCAGCCAGAAACTGGCCAGGTAGCCGAGCAACTGCACCGACGTGTTCCGGGCAGCCGCCTTGTTCGACGCAGCCGTGAACGAAACGGCCGCCGCCACGGCGAACAGCGCGATGAACGCCAGCCCCGCCTTGCCAACCACCGGCTGGGGCGACCGCCACTGCGCAATGGCCCACAGCAGCCAGGCGACGGCGATCCACGCGGCAAATGCCATGCTGGTGGCCGGCGTTGGCCCGGTCCACGTATCGGCGTCCGCGCTGCCGATAATCGTCCATGGTGCGTGCAGCGACTCCAGCAGCATCATCCGCAGGCAGGCAAGGACGAGCAGTATGGCAAGAGCGCACCAGCGGAGCGCCACGGCGATTCTCGCGGCGGGTTTGGCCGGGCGGGTCATGACGGGCGGTTCCCGTTTCGGGGCCAGTGCAGTTCCAGCAGCGCGATGATGCCCAGGATGCACAGCGTCTGGGCGAAGACGATCCACGCCAGCCGCAGCGGCAGACGCATCAGGAAGATGCCCGCCAACCCGGTGGCGCACGTGGCCAGGCACACCGTCGCCAGCGTCGCGCGGACGCTCATGCCGCGGGCCAGCAGGCGATGCGAAAAGTGGCTGTGGTCGCCGAGAAGCAGCTTCCTGCCTTCCGCGAAGCGAACGGTGACGACCGAGAACGTGTCATAGAGCGGGATCGCAAGGATGACCAGCGGCATCAGGATCGCGGCCGGCCGGCCGGCCATCGAGAACTCGTGCGTGTAGGTCGTCAGCACGCTGAGCAGGCCGACAAAGTAGCCGAGCACGAGCGAGCCGCAATCGCCCATAAACAGCCGGGCCGGCGGCAGGTTGTGCAGCAGGAACCCGCCCGCCGCCCCGATGACGACCAGCATGAGCGCCGGCACGAAGAACTGCCCGTTGACGATGCCGGCCGCGGCGAAGAACAGGCCGCACAGGACGGTGACGCTGGCGGACAGGCCGTCCATGTTGTCCAGGAAGTTGAACGAGTTGACGATGAGCACGATCCAGATGACGGTGAGGCCGGCGGACAGCAGCGACGGCAGAAACACCGCCGCGCGAATCTGGAGCAGCCAGACGATCGGAATGACGACGGCAAACTCGACGACGAGTTTGGTGACGGGCCCAAGCGGGCGGTAGTCATCCACCAGGCCAAGCGCCGCAAGCGCAGCCGCGCCGACGACGATCAGCATCGCGGCCGGCATCTTGTCACCAAGCCCGCGGAGGTTCTCGACGACGGCTTCGGGCACCCAGCCCGGCTCCCAGCGGGCCACGCCATACACAACCATCGCTCCGCCGAGAATAGCCAGCGCGATCGTGCCCAGCATTGCCAGCCCGCCGCCGAGAGCCACCTCCCGCCCGTGCTGCTTGTGCAGCCCAGGCCGGTCGATCAGGCCGACGCGCGGGGCGGCCCGCCGCACGACAGCGCACAGCGTCGCCGAGCAGGCAAAGGACCCGAGCAGCAGCACCAAGCCGAGGATGAGCATGAAGACAGTTTACAGCAAAACCGGGCGATAGGCACGAGGCATCAGGCAGGGCGGATCAGGTGCCGCTGCATGAAGTCCGCCACCACCGACAACTGCCGCGGCAGGTGGGGCTCGTCATTCAGTTGGCCGTGGTCGACGCCCTCGAAGAGTTCCAGTTCAGCCGGCACGCCGGCTTCGCGCAGCCGCTCGGCGAACTCGACGGACTGGCGGAACGAGACGACCCGATCGCCGGTGCCGTGCAGCAGCAACGTCGGCGGGCAGCCCTCAAGTTCGGCGAACATCGGCGAGGCCGCGCGGTATCGCCCGGGAATCTCTTCCGCCGTCCCACCCAGCAGCAGCACCCGCGACTCGCGCGTAAGCCCATCAGCCGGGTCCGGCATGAGGCGCAGCACAGCCGCCATCAGCATCGCAGCCTTGAGCACGATGGGCGCGTCAGCCTCCGGGTCTATCGCCAGGTCGGCGTTGGCCATCACCATCGCCGCGATGTGCCCGCCGGCGGAGCCGCCGCCGATGCCGATCCGCGACGGATCGACGCCGAGTTCCTTTGCGTTCGACCGCAGCCAGCGAATCGCGGCCCGGGCGTCCTGCACGCAGGCGGGGTATTTGTGCCCCGCCACGCCCGTCAGGC
>JAQTVL010000449.1 GCA_028706835.1 Phycisphaerae bacterium
GCCGGTGGTGCCGACTTCTGTGGACGTCTCGCGCAGCTTGAGCCCGTACACGCAAAACACGGTGATGGCAGGCGTGCAGCCGGTGGCGTACCCGTAGTCCCCATAATCGCCACCCTCGTAGGCATCAGTGTCCTCCACGACCTCGCCGTGGCTGTAGCCGATCGTCAGATCGCGACGGTTGTACTCGGCCGCCGTCTGGTCACCATCGACCGCCTGCTGGTCGGCGGGCACCGGGCCCGACCAATAGGGTTCGTCGACAAGCTGACAGCCGGCAGCCTGAGCCTGGAGCCGCAGCTCACCCGGGCCGGGGAAGTGGACTGCCTGTGTCACAGTGACCGAATAGTACCCGCCGCCCATGTTGACTGGCCCACTGGTCGGCGCAACCAACGTGCCCGCCGTGGTGAGGATGAGCACCGTGGGCGTGGCATCATCGTCGAAGCCGGAATTGTCGGCCAGCCGCATCGAGAACCTAAGCGTTTCGACTTCTGCCACGAGATAGCCTCCCAGGCGAAGAGGTACAAGGATCGATTCGCCGGTGATCGAACACAGGAACGTGCCGAGCGTGCCGGCCGCAACGTAGGAGCCGGCCAGGTCTGCCACCTGGCTGGCGATCAGCGACACGATGTAGGTGCCGTTGGTCGGCCAACACCAGATATTGTTTTCGGGCGGCGGGATCGAGTAGGTGGCCGTGATTGCGCTCGCGTCCACGGCCTGGTCGGCCGAGACAAACGTGGCCACCTCGTCGTAGCCAAGAGGGCCGGTGACCCGGATGTCGCCCGTGCCGATGGAGGAAAGGGAAATCTTGTTGGCCGAGGTGATGGTCGCGCCGCCATAGATGCTGTCGAAGAAAACGCCGTCGGCCAGCGCCGCGCACGTCGCGGTCTCCTCGGGATACCATGGGTCTCCAGCCGACTCGGTCTCCCAATTATCATAGGAGACTTTGACCGAGACATGCGTGAGGACGTTGTCCTCATCGAACACCGGCTGTATGCGAACGACCTCGTAGGATGGCTCCAGGCGGAACGAAGCATTAGACCAATCAATCCAGCCGTCGTAGCCGCCGCTAGTGGAGAGCGTCAGTGGGATCTGGTCGGCGAAGTCACACGGAGACAGATTCCCGCTCAGCAGGTACGCGGCAGCCGACTGGCCGCCGAAAAGGTTAATGGTTACGTTCCAGTTCGGCTCGCCCCCGATCATGACCTGCACAGGGAAGGTAACCTGCATTCCTGGCGGCCCGAAAGTCCAGGAGGTAATCGTGTGCCAGCCGCCCGTGGTGCCGTTGAATGCGCAGACATCGTCTGAGTCCAGTCCCATCGTACTGAGGTCAATCGGCCAAGACCCATTAAGTGAATCCCCGCCAGTTTGTCCAGCGACAGAGGCAAGGCCATCCACGACTAGCGTTTGTGTTGATGGGCGGACGATCTTCAAAAAGTCCGTCCAGTCGCAATAGCGCTGCCCCGCAAGATCGGTGTGGATGGGAATTGTCGCGCTTGAAGGATAGTTGCTCAACGAGGCGAACGGGCACGCAGGATCGCAGTTGCCGGATGGCGCGTTTGGCGAGCTAACGATGAGGGTGTTGCACGCAGGGCCTCCCGTGTAGGTCACGCGCAGGAGCTTCCGCGCGGACGTGACGGCCGCGATCGCGGCGGGGGATTCGAGTTGAGCGGTGGGGGCGGTCATGGGTAGTTAGTGGCCAGTGGCCGGTGGTCAGTGGTCGGTTATTTCGCGCGAAATGGGCGACGTGCCGTCGCCGGGTCAGGTCACCGTCTCCGCCGGCGAGCAGGTCGGGTCCTCGGCCACCAGGTGCGGATGGCGCGGATCGTCGTGCCTGGTGATCTTGATCCGGGTGCCGGCCTGGACCGTAAAATCATCGGGCCAGTTGCCAGCCGCGTATACGGTCACCTCCTTGGTGGTGGTCTCGTAATTCGTATCGCCCGCGTTGCGCTCACGCAGGTAGGCCGTCCCCGACCCGCCGGCCGTAAGGGGTGTTTTCAGGACGCCGTAGCGGCTGGCGGCCGGCAGGATCTGGCCGCGCGGCAAGACGCTCTGGCCCAAGGCAGACTCGATCCGGGCGCGCAGGCGATCGAACCAGCGGAGCAGGTCCGTTAGGCGGCGAACGAAGTCGGGAGATAGCAGGAAGCCGTCGGCCATGTCGGTTCAAGATCCGTTCAAGAAATCCCCGGGAGTCCAAGCAAGCCGAGATTGGCGATGCGGAAGACACGGAACGTCAGCCAGTTGGGCGAACTCCCCTGGGGCAACTGCGATCCATCCGCTTTCAGTAGAATGGCCCCGTCCGCGTACGACTTCACGCCTTCCGCGTCCTCTAGGTATTTTGGCTTGCCGTCCTCTAGCCAGTAGGAGCCGGCGTTCATTCGCCGCTCGTCCCACGTGTTGCTACCTACGGCCTGCCAAAACTCGTATGTCACTTCGGCGTAACTGATGTTCGTCTGCTGGTCGACGAGCTGCTCGCTGCCATCGAACTTGGTGCAGACGATCGTCTTGGCCGCGTTCATGGCCCAGATCGTGGCCATCGCCGCCGCCTCGTTGAAAAACGCCTCATTCCGCGTGTAGTGCTTCACCAGGTAAGGCACCTTGATCGGAATGCCCCCGCGAATCGGCTCGTTGTTGGCCGCGACGATCGCCTTGTTGTCCAGGTCGCGCTGCGGATAGGTCTCGATATAGCCCGTAGTCCAGCGGCGCCGCACGGGTCGGGCCAGCGGATTGGGGACCTGGTCCCGGTTGGACTCCCGCTGAGTGCTGTCCGCCGGCAGCGTCGAATAGTGAGCGGTCATCTCGTGCAGCTCGGCCGAGAGTTGCCGCGTCGATTCGACGCTGATCAGCCGCGCAAAGGGGTCGGAGAGGTTTTTGCACTTCCACTCGAAACTCGACGGGAATTCGTTGGTGTTTACTACGCCGCGGCAAATGTAGGTGCAGTGATACTCCCGCTTCTCGGCCGTGATGTTCTCGCGCAGGCCATCGAATTTTTCTTTCTCGATCGGCATGGCGGCTAGGCTCCTTCAGCCACGGGCGTCTTCTTGGCGTGGATCTTGGCCAGCCAGTCCTTGATCTCGCGCAGCAGTCGCGCGCTTTCCTCCTGGAGCCGCGTCTCCCGGTCCGGGGCGCGGGCCGCGGCCTGGGCCCGGGCGATCACGTCGTAGGCCTCCCGGCTGCCATAGGCCAGGTTGGGCGCGAGCTGGTCGGCGCGGGCGCGGAGCTTGTCCTGGGCGTCGAGCTGGGCGATCATGGGCGCGAGCCCCAGGGCCGCCTCCTGGCCGAGGCCTCCTTCCACCAATTGGCGCAGTTGCGCTTGGCGCGAGGTTTCGCCCTCCCGCGCGCGGAACTCGGCCTGCATGGACTTCTCGAACTGCTCGGCCGACTTGGCCACGGCCTGGGATTTCTCGGCGGCCTTGACCTCCGCCACGAAGGCCCGCGCCGCCTCCAGGTTGCCGGCGAACTTTTGGGACCCGGCGATCAAGGCCGCGGCGATCTCGTCGGCGCTGGTCGTCGCGGCGCGCAATCGCTGCTCCCAGGAAGCGACGGCGCTATCGGCTTGGCGTTGGGCTGCAAGCTGGGCCTGCATCGCCGCCTCCTCGCCAGGGAGTTGCTCCAACTTGGCGCGCTGGGCGGCCTCCTGCTTGGCCTCGGCCAGTTGCCGCTCCAGCTCGTAGATTTGCAGGCGGTTCGCTTCGGCCTGTTTTGGTCCCTGGAATTGGGCCATGGGGGCGACGATCCGCGCGCTGGCCAGCTCTTGCTCCAGCCGGGCGACGTCGGCCGGGCTGTACTTGCGCGTTGCGTCGAACTGGGCCAGGGCCGCGTTGGGGAGGGCTGCGCCGGCCAGCTCGGCTCGCATGCGCGCTACGCTGTCCGTCATGCGCTGGATGGCCGCGGCGGCCGTCTCCCCGGACTCTCCATGCTCCTTCACCTTGGCGTTGAGCGCGTCCCATTGAGCCAGTTGATCGGCCGACGGCGATAGCTTCAGAAAAGCGGCCCGCGGGCCATCTTGCTTCGTTGCCAGCTTGTCCAGCTCGGCCTGGGCGCGGCGGGCCCGTTCGGCCTGGGCGTCGGCGGCCGACATGCCGGTCGGCGCCTGCACGCGGGCGTAGATCTGCTGCCAATCCTTCTCGCCCATGAACGCCCTGGCGACGTCTGCCTGGACCCCAGTCAACCACTGGTTCCATTTGTCCTTCGCATGGTCGAGGTGGGCGCCGAACTGGGCCAGGACGGCGCGGTCCATGGCGGACACGGCCGTATCAGCCGCCTCCTTGAGGCCGCCCTTGGCCAGATTGCGCAG
>JAQTVL010000450.1 GCA_028706835.1 Phycisphaerae bacterium
GTGGGGGTCTTGATGAACACCACGGCCGGGAAGCCCTTGTCCTTGGCGCCGGCGACGACCTGGCGGAAGTCCAGCTTGTCCGGGCCTCGCAGATGGGCGTCGGGTCCGTTCGTCGGTCCGCATCCGGCGGCAAGAAGTCCGCCCGCCAGCACGATGGCGATTGCACGTGTCTTCATTGGCGACATATCTCCTGCGTCTGGGGGAAGGTTCCCGTTCGGCCGGCCCCAAGCCAGATGATAGCCAAAGCCCGGCGAGAAGAAAACACGGATCTGGGACGCCCGCGCGTCTTACAGACCCAGCATGGCCGCCAGTTCGTCCGGTTCGAGGCGATATCGGCTGCCGCGCCCCTGGTAGAAGCCGTGGGCGGCAATGAGGTGGACCGCCAGGGGCGTCACGCGAACGGTTCGGCCGGTGCGGGCGTCGGTCAGCTCCATCTCGCCCTTGGAAAAGGTGCCTTCGCCCGGCCAGGGGGAAGGGATGCGCCCCATCGCCTCGTGCCAGCCGGCCTCCAGGTGCGGGCCGACGGACACGCCGCGGCCCTGGGCGGCGATGGCAACGTCCATCACTGTCTGTAACCGCTCGGCGATCTGCGCGTGGGTCCGGTTCATTCCCGCCACGGTCGAATTGTCCGCGTCGAGGATTTCTTCCAGGGGGCGCGGGTCGCTGCCGAGGAATCCCTCACGACAGACCCCGCCGGGGCCCATCCGATCCACGACGAATTGAAGCTGCGGGCTGCGTTTCATATCACGTGAACTTGTCGTAGTAGATCTTCTCTTCGGGCATCCCCTTGCCCTTGAGGGTCTTCACGGCCGCGTCGATCATCCCCCCGCTGCCGCACAGATAGCCTTCCTTGGCGGCCGCGTCGGAAACGCCCTTGCCGACGACCTCGGTGATCAGCCCGGTCGCTCCGTCCCACTGATCGCTTTCGGCCGGGGCGGACAGGGCGGGCACGAACGTGAACCAATCCAGTTCCCTGTCGAGTTGCCGGAGTTCATCGGTGAAGAACAGGTCGCCTTTCCGGACGGCCCCGAAGAAGTAGGTACACTTGCGGGCGATCTGGGCCTGCTTCATGTGGCGGACGATGGACCAGAAAGGCGCCATGCCGGACCCGCCGGCGATCCAGACCATTTCCGCGTCGGTGCCGCTGAGGCGGAATTCCCCGTACGGGCCGTTGAAGCTCACCTCGTCGCCCTCGGCGAGGTGTTCGAAGACCCAGGTGGTGCAGGTGCCTCCGGGCACCCGGCGGATGATCAGTTCGACGTACCCGGCGTCGTGCGGCGGGCTGGCGATGCTGTAGGCGCGGTAGACGGCCTCGGGGCTGCCCTTGTAGGCCGGGGCCATGAGCTGGACGTACTGGCCGGGGACGAACTCGATGGTCGGTGGATCGGTCAGCTTGATCCGCAGTTCCTTGATGTCGTGGGTCAGGTCGCGGATCCGTTCGACGGCGCCTGTGTACTGCTTGACGTTCAGGAGATTCCCGGGGATCTCGATGGCCATGTCGTTGCGGACCTTGACCTGGCAGGAGATGCGGACGTTGTTGGCGACGTCTTCGGCCGTCAGGAGGGGCTGCTCGGTTGGGGCGACGGTGCCGGCGCCTTCGAGGACCTTGACCTTGCAGTAGGCGCAGGTACCCTTGCCCCCGCAGGCGGAGGGGATGAAGATCTGCCGGCCCATCAGCGTGCTCAGCAGCGTCTCGCCGCCCCGGACCTCCAGACGCCGGCTCCCGCGGTTGACGTCGATGACGCACTGGCCGTAGTTGGCGAGGTATCGCTCGGCTACCAGCAGCAGGGCGGCGAACGCCGCCGAGATGCCGAGCACCAGCCCGGCCGAGATCAGGATGACCCATAGTTCTGTCACAGCTTGATCATCCCCTGGAAGATGACGAACGCCATGGCCATGATCCCGGCGATGATCAGCGTGATGCCCGGGCCTTCCAGGGCGGCGGGGACCTTGCTCCGCTTGAGCCGCTGGCGGATACCCGCCATCAGGACGATGGCGATCATCCAGCCCAGCCCGGCACCGAACCCGTACACCAGGGCGGACAGGCCGTGAAGGTCCTTGTTGATCATGAACAGGCTCGCGCCGAGGATGGCGCAGTTGACGGTAATCAGCGGCAGGAAGATCCCCAAGGCGAAATACAAACCGATGCTGATCCGCTCAATGAGCATCTCCATCAACTGCACGAAGGCCGCAATCACCACGATGAACAGGATCAGCTTAAGGCTTTCCGCGGGGATGTGATAGGCCTTCAGCGGCTCCAGCACATACCAGTAGAGCGTGGCGTTCAGAAAACACGTGCAGGTCGTCACGAACACCACGGCCAGGCCCATGCCCACGGCGCTCTTGAGCTGTCGAGAGATCGACAGGAACGGGCACATGCCAAGGAAACGCGTCAACAGGATGTTCTCGGTAAACGTGGCCGACACCAGGATCACCAGTAGCGTGGCGGCGAACCCCGGCTGAAGCTCCGTCGGCGGCTGGGCCAGGATCATTTCGGCGCCTCCTGCTCCCGGCGTGCGCCCGGGGCGGCCGGCGGTTCGGCGGGCGCTTTCGCCGCCGCGCGTTTCAGGTCGATCCACCGGACGAGCCAGACGAGGATCGCCAGCACGAAGAAGGCCCCCGGCGGCATGATCATGATGACCCACTGCGCCTGGTGGGCCTCCATGAAGCCCTTCAGCAACGGATAGCCGAACACCGTGCCGAAGCCCATGACCTCGCGGACGGTCGCCACGGCCATCAGCATGAACGAGTAGCCCATTCCGGCCCCGAATCCGTCCGCCAGCGAGGCCAATGGGGGGTTCTTCCCGCTGAAGGCCTCCATCCGCCCCAGCACGATGCAGTTGGTGATGATCAGACCAACGTAGGCGGCGATGTCCTTGTGCACCTCGGTGAAGTAGGCCCGGAAGACGATGTCCACCACGATCACGAACACGGCAGCGATCAGGACACTGACCATGATCCGAACCCGCTTGGGCACCCAGTTTCGCATCAGGCTGAGCGTCAGGGCGCTCATGGAGGTCGCCCAGATCAGTCCCCCGCACATCAGCAGCGTGTTGAACATGCGGTTGGTGACCGCCAAGGCCGAGCAGATCCCCAGCACCTGCCGGCTGACGGGGTTCTCCACCCACAACTGCGTCAGCAGGGCCTTACGCGGGCCGAGTTGTTCGGGCACGCCGGGCATGGCTATTCCTTGCCCTCCTGGATCAACCCCGCCTTAGTGGCGGCGGCGCGGAAGCGCATGAGGTCGGCGTTGATGAACTTTTCCACGGCCGTGCTGGTGCCGGTGGCGCCGGTGATGGCGTCCACGTGGCGGTCGCCCTCGCCGGTGCGGCTGATGTCGATGAATTTCTCCCCCGGCGGCGGGGCCGTGACGTTCTTGCCGCGGAACTGGTCGCGGAACTCGCTCTCGGTGATCCGCCCGCCCAAACCGGGCGTCTCCTGGTGGTCGGTAAAGACCACCCCGACGGTCTTCGTTCCATCGGGCGTGACCGCCAGCCAGCCGTTTATCATCGCCCAGAAGCCCACCCCGCGGATGGGGAAGGCGTAGGCGAGGACGTTGTCCTTGTTCTTGAGGTCCGGTTTGACGCCTGGGGCAACAGGCTCCTTATACGCCACCAGCAGCCGCACCTTTCTGTCGCCCGAGCCGATCTCGATCAGCGGCTCGTCGGGGCGGTCGGGGTCCAGCCCGGCCACGCGGGTGCGGATCGTCTCGGCAATCCGCTCGGCGGTCATGTTCGACGGGTCGCCCAGGGCGAAGACGCGGACGAGGGCCTTTTCCGTCAGCAGCCGCTCGTTGGCCCGTACGACAGGCTCGGTCGCCACGTGCAGCGCCATGATTCCGGCCGTGAAGAGCCCGCTGACCAGGGCGGTGAAGAGGATCACGTACGCGGGGTTCTTGTTCGGGTCGAGCCTCATGTCCTGCCCCCTTCCGCCGGGGCGGCGCGGTCGCCTCGCGTCGTTTGCGAGTGACCGTGCTTACTGGCGTCGTCCTTGCCTTGACCTTCCGATGCGGGGGCGCCTTTGGGCTTGTTCGTCGCCGTACCGGCGACGGCTAAACGCCGTGCCTTCTTGCCCTCGGCATACGCGGCTGCCGCGATGTCCAGCAGCGGGCCGACGATGTTGCCCAGCAGGACGGCGAAGGTGGCGGCGGCCACGAAAATGCCGCGCCAGCGGAGCAGGACGATGAGGAACCCGATGACGAAGCCATAGGCATACTGGGCCGGTTTGCGGTTGGGGGCGCTGACCGGGTCGGTGACCATGAAAACCGTCACGTAGAGCGTCCCCCCG
>JAQTVL010000451.1:0-1835 GCA_028706835.1 Phycisphaerae bacterium
GGTCCTCAATCAGCGGGTGGTTGGGGTCAAATCCCCGCGGCGGGCGCTTCAGCGCGTCGCCGACGATCTCCCATCGCGAGCGAAACGCCCGGCTGTCGCGGGCCGCCAGGTATTCCGCGGGGTGCTCCGCCATGTAGGTCCGCACGCGGGCCAGCGTCTCGCCGTCAGGCTTCCACATGCCGACGGCCATCCAGAACTCGCGCGGCGCGATGTGCATCCAGAACCCCGGCGCGTGGGCCGACTCGCCCATCTCGTGGCGGAAGTGGATGCCGACGTTCGTCTTGTAGGGCTCCTTGTCGCCGCTGAATCGCGTGTCCCGATAGGGGCGCATCATCGAGCCGCCGACCTTCGAGTCGCTGACGAAGATGTGCTGCGAGATCGCCTCGATCCGCGGCCCGATCGCCCGGATGAACGCAAGCACCGGCTCGCGGACTTCCGCCTCGTAGCGGTCGCGGTTGCGCGCGAACCATGGGCGGTTGTTGTTGCGGGCGAGCTCGGCCAGGAACCGGGCCAGCGTCGGCTTGAAACCGGTGAATTCCATAGTGTGTGCTCCTTGCGACATTCTACCGTCCGCCGGGCGAAATCGCTTGCCCGTCCAGGGCGGGGCCAATAGACTACTAGCCCGTTTTCCAATCGGGCTAGGCTGATCCGGGGGCAGAGGCGCCCCGAGCCGGCCCGAGGCTTACATCAAGGAGTCTGTGCAATGTCAAAGGCTGATTTCGGCCTGACGGGTCTTGCGGTCATGGGTCAAAACCTCGTGCTCAACATCGAGAGCCGCGGCTACACCGTGGCGGTTCACAACCGCACCACCGAGACGATGAAGAAGTTCATCGAGGCCCACCCGGGCAAGAAGCTCATCGGCGGCGAGACGCTGGAGCAGTTCGTCCAGGCGATCGCCCAGCCGCGGAAGATCATGATCATGGTCAAGGCCGGGGCCCCGGTCGACGCCGTGATCGAGTCGCTGATCCCGCTGGTCGACAAGGGCGACCTGATCATCGACGGCGGCAACAGCTTCTACAAGGACACCATCCGCCGGAACAAGTACCTGGCCGAGAAGGGCATCAACTTCATCGGCACCGGCGTGTCCGGCGGCGAAGAGGGCGCGCTGAAGGGCCCGAGCATCATGCCCGGCGGCCAGAAGGAAGCCTACGACATCGTCGCCCCGATCGTTTCCAAGATCGCCGCCCAGGTCGACGGCCAGCCCTGCTGCACCTACATCGGCGCCGATGGCGCCGGCCACTACGTCAAGATGGTCCACAACGGCATCGAGTACGGCGACATGCAGTTGATCTGCGAGGCCTACAGCCTGCTGCGAGCGCTGCTGGGCATGACCGCCGCGGAGCAGCACACCGTGTTCACCGAGTGGAACGCAGGCGAGTTGAGCAGCTACCTCATCGAGATCACCGCCGACATCCTCGGCAAGAGCGACCCCGAGACCGGCAAGCCGATGGTCGATGTCATTCAGGACAAGGCCGGCCAGAAGGGCACCGGCAAGTGGACCAGCCAGGACGCCCTGGACCTCGGCACCCCGGCCCCGTCGATCGCCGAGGCCGTCTTCGCCCGCTGCCTGTCCGCGATCAAGGACCAGCGCGTCGCCGCCAGCAAAATCCTCAAGGGCCCCAAGGTCGTCCGTTACCGCGGCGACAAGGCCAAACTGGTCACGGCCATTCGCGACGCCCTCTACGCCAGCAAGATATGCTCCTACGCCCAGGGCTTCGCGCTGATGGCCGACGCCGCCCGCGAGAACAAGTGGTCGCTCAACTTCGGCCCGATCAGCATGATCTGGCGCGGCGGCTGCATCATCCGGGCCCAGTTCCTCCAGCGGATCAAGGAGG
>JAQTVL010000451.1:1845-4273 GCA_028706835.1 Phycisphaerae bacterium
CGCAACTGGCCAACCTGCTGCTCGATCCGTTCTTCAAGGACATCATCGACCGCGCCCAGGACAACTGGCGCATGGTCGTCGCCCTGGCCGCCGAGAAGGGCGTGCCCGTTCCGGGCTTCAGCAGCGCCCTGTGCTACTTCGACAGCTATCGCACCGCCCGCCTGCCGGCCAACCTGCTCCAGGCGCAGCGGGACTACTTCGGCGCGCACACCTATGAGCGCGTGGACAAGCCCGCCGGCCAGTGGTTCCACACCGACTGGACCGGCGCCGCCAGCGGCGTGAGGTCGGGAACGTACAACGCGTAGGGTCGGGTCCCGTGCGGGAGCCGGTTGACCGTTAGGCTGTGAATGGCGAACGAATTCGGAATACGGAATTCGAGATTCGCTGTTTGTGGAGTGCGGTAGCGCAGCTACCGCTTTGGCGAGCAGCTATGCGTCGGCGCTCGCCCAAAGCGGTAGCTGCGCTACCGCACTCCACAAAAAGACATTCATTCGCCCGCCCTGACCAAAGTCGAAAGGCCGTTTCGCCGCGGACTGAGGCCTCTTCCATGACGCACAAGCTCCCCGACCTCTTCGAGTTCTCCGACGGCTCCCGCGTCCGCACGCCCGACGATTGGCGGCGGCGACGCACCGAACTGCTCGAACTGCTCCAGGAGTTCGAATACGGCCACATGCCCCCGCCCGCGCCGGTCGAGGGCGAACTGCTGATGCGAAACTTCGCCGGCGAATACAAGGCGCGACAGTTCCAGTATCGCCTGTCGGTCGGCCACAGCCAGCCCGGCGGGCAGCGGCCCGTCTCCTTCATCCTTGACGTCTTCGTCCCGGAAGGCCCGGGCATCGAAGGCCCGTTCCCCGTCGTCGTCGACGGCGACGCCTGCTGGCCGATCCTCAGCGGCGAAATCGCCCGCGAGGTCGTCGGCCGGGGCTACGCGCTAGCCTGGTTCAACCGCCTCGAAGTCGCCACCGACAACAAGGCGACCGGCCGGCAGCACGGCATCTTCGACTTGTACCCCGGCGGGGACTACGGCACGCTGGCTGCCTGGGCGTGGGCCTATTCCCGGGCGATCGACTTCCTGCTGACGCTCCCCTTCGTGCGGGCCGACCAGATCATCGCCACCGGCGCCTCCCGCGGCGGCAAGACGGCCCTGCTGGCTGGCGCCCTCGACGAGCGGATCGCCCTGACCGCCCCCAACGACTCCGGCTGCTGCGGGGCAGGGTGCTTCCGGTTCCTCGGGCCGCAGTCCGAGACGCTCCAGGAAATGATCGACCACGCCGGCTTCTGGCTGTCGCCGCGACTGCGGGAATTCCTTGGCCGGGAGCACGAGCTTCCGTTTGACCAGCACGCGCTCAAGGCCGCCGTCGCCCCCCGGCTGCTCGTGACCACCGAGGCCTTGGGCGACCTGTATGCCAACGGCCCGGGCACCTGGCTGACCCACGCCGCCGCCCGCGAAGCCTATCGCTTCCTCGGCGTCGAGGATCGCATCGGCATCGTCTACCGCGAAGGCCGCCACGCCCACCTGCTCGCCGACTGGCAGGCCCTGCTGGACTTCGCCGACCTCCACTTCCGCCGCCGGCCCGCCCCCCGCCGGTTCGACCTCTGCCCATTCAAGGACCTGCCGCAAGCCCGCGATTGGTCCGCCCCGACGTAGGAGGAAGGAGGGGCAGTCAGATTTCAAGAGTCAGATTCAACCCCCACCCCGCTCGTGAAATCCAACTTTGCCAGAAGATTTCATCCACACACCCCCCTTTGAAATCTTCAGAAATCAGCGTCGAAATCAGCTTTTTATCGGACCTTGGCCCAGCCCCCGCCACGCCGTTGAAATCTTCAGAAAACGGCGTCGAGAACCGCCTTATTATCGGACCCCGCCGCTCCACGCGCAGCCATCGCCCATCCGACGCCGCTACCTCGCCGTCACGGTTGCCTCGCCGGTTGGCGTTGGGTAGTAGCCGATCCAGTGCAGGAACGTCACTTCGTTCATGATCGGCACGCCATGCTCAGTCGCCGAATCGGCCAACCGATGCCAGCGTCTGGATTCCGCCAGCCGGCGATTGTAGTCGTCGCGGGTCACGAGGTCGGCCTGGTTGTCCGGCGTCGGCGGGACCTCCGGCGGAGTGCCGAGCAGCAGAATGCTGGTCTTCAACTCGATGTCCGAATGGACCACCCAACCTTGCCGGCGAATCAACTGCTCCATGCCCAGCCGCGAGTTGCTGAAGCACAGCTCATCGGCCGTGGCCGCGAACTGCCCCGCGACGACGATGCGGTAGATTCGTGGCTTCTCCGGCCTCCGGTTCTGCACGGCTGTCGGCGGGTCAGAAAAGGATAGAGTCTTCGGTTCCGGCCATTGCGTCTGACACCCTCCACCCAGCACCGCAACGGCCACAGCCAACCACCCCAGGCGAGACTGCTTCATCACCATGCTGACGCTCCC
>JAQTVL010000452.1 GCA_028706835.1 Phycisphaerae bacterium
CGCCGCTGCTGATGCTCTGGCCCGGCCACATCCAGCCGCGGTGGGTTCGCGACGTCGCGTATTCGCAACTGGATATCGCCCCGACACTGATGGACGCGCTCGGGCTGCGAGCGGACAACCACTTCTGCGGGCGATCGATGCTGCCGGAGACCACGCAGCAGCAGCCGATCCCGCTGCACCAGCCGTTCAACGGCATTTACCTGATCAGCGTGGAGTACCCGCTGAAGTACATCGCGCACCGGCTGACCGGCCAGGAGTGGATGTTCAACCTGAAGACCGATCCGCACGAGGACCACAACGTGGTCAGGCAGTATCGCGGGACGGACGAGCTGAAGCGGCTGCGAGCGGCGGTCCGCCGGCTGGAACAGAACCAGCGGCTGATCGAAGAGGATCGCATCTGGCCGGGCGAGTGACCGGCGACCCCTCTGTTGAAGGACCCGAGATGGCCTACCGAATGGCGTTCGCCGGATTCCGACACGGACACATTGTCGAGCTCTACGACCTGGCCCGGAAGCGCGGCGACGTGCAGGTGGTCGCGGCGGCGGAGGAGCACGCCCCGACGCGCGAGCAGTACGCCGCGAAGGGCGCGATCCAGTTCACGCACACTTCCTACGACGAGCTGTTCCGCAACGTCGACTTCGACATCCTGGCGGTGGGCGATTACTACGGCCGCCGCGGCGAACTGCTTATCCGCGGGCTCGATGCCGGCAAGCACGTCATCGCCGACAAGCCGATCTGCACGCGAGTGACCGAGATCGAACGCATTGCTGAACTGGCGCGGACGCGGAAACTCCAGGTCGGCTGCCAGCTCACCATGCGCGACGCCGGCAATTACCGCACGCTGCGCCAGGTCGTCCGCTCCGGCCGCATCGGCCAGCCGCAGACGATCACGTTCCTCGGGCAGCACCCGCTGATGCGAAACTCGCGGGCGGCGTGGTATTTTGAATCGCCGGGGCACCATGGCGGGACGATCAACGACATCGCGATCCACGGCGTGGACGCGATTCCGTGGATCACCGGGCGGCGGATCGCGAGCATCGTCGCGGCCCGCGTGTGGAACGGCGGGCTCACTAATCCGTCGTGGTTCGGCGTGGGGGCGCAACTGATGCTCAAGCTCGACAATGGCGGCGGGGCGATGGGCGACGTGTCGTATCTCGCGCCCGACAGTTGCGGCTATCGCGTGAACACCTACTGGCGGTTCACGATCCACGGCAGCGAAGGCCAGGCGGAGACCGCCTCCGGGCAGAAGGCCGTCACCGTCTACACCAACGCGGGCGGCGACGCCGAGCAGGTGCCGGCCGGGCCGGACGCGACGGGCGCGCATTTCGCCGGGTTCCTGGCGGAGATCGGCGGCCAGCGGGAGGGCCTGGAGCTTTCGACGGCGGAAGTGCTCGCGGCCTCGCGGCTGGCGGTGCTCGCACAGAAATGCGCGGATGAGAATCTCCGCGACGTGGAATGCTGATCGCCGACGGACATGCCTGCGACAAAATCCCGGCGCGTCGGGATCGCAGGCACGGCACCCGATTACGACCTCAGGCTTTTGATGTTCTTCAGGCAGCGCTGCACGCACGACAGCGGCGGCAGCGGGTAATTCTCGTGCTCGACGATATACCACTCCGTGCCGCCGGGGCCCGCGCAGAACTCAAGCACTTCGCGCCACGGCACGTCGCCTTCGCCGGCGAACGTCCAGTCGAAACCGTCGCCGCGGCGGGCCAGGCCCTTCAGGTGAACGGTGGCCGCCCGCCCGGGATACCGCTTGAGGCACGCGACGACGTCCATGCCGCCGATCATCAGGTTGCCGGTGTCCGTCTGCATGACCACGTCGGCCGTCGTGTTGTCGCCGAAGATCTCCCACAGCGATTGGCCTGCCGCCTTCAGCGTGTCGATCTCGTGCGAGTGATAGCCGACCCGCAGCCCGGTCTCGCGCACCTTGGCCGCCACGTCGTTGAGCACCTTCGCGTTGTCCAGCCAGACGGCGCGGTCCGCGGCCCGGCGCGGCCCGGGCATGCTCGGCACGATGAGGAACTTGTTGCCGAGCGTCTGGCTGAACTCGATCGTCGTCTTGAGCGCGTCGCCGAGCAGCGTGTCCAGCCCGGTGTGCGTGCCGCAGCACCGCAGGCCGAGGCTGTCGAGCAGCTTGCGGAGGTCAGCCGCGGACCGCCCGTAATAGCCGGCGAACTCAACGCCATCGTAGCCCATCCCGGCGACGGCCGCGAGCGTGCCGGGCAGATCGCGGGCGCAGTCCATGCGAACCGAATAGAGTTGAACGCCAACAGGCATTGTCATGGTGAACTCCGTAGATGTGCGTGATTCCCCCAGTCGTTCTTCACTCCGCCGCCTTCTCTTTCAGGTTGCTCAGGTCGATCTGGTAGTCGGCGTCGAAGGCCGCGGCGAAATCGTAGACGCCGCAGAAGTCCTCCACCGTGTCCTCCGGCCGCTTCTGCATCAGCGAGTGGTCGATCAGGTAGAACACGATCTTGCCGAAATCGTCCGTTCGGCCGATGTGCAGGTGCTTGAGCACCGTCCGGGCCATCTGGCCCCATTCGCGCAGGGCCAGCTCGCGCAGGCCGTGACAGAGTTCCTGCCCGGTCACGTGCCGCTCGCCTTCGGGCCGATCCTGCCGGCCGAGCTTCTCCACCGTGTGCGCCAGGCCTCGCTGCACGAACGCGAACGCCTCCGGCGGATAGTATCCGTTGGCGAGAAGAATGTCCTCAATCGACCGCTGCTGCTGAGGCATCACGATTTGCCCTCTGGGCCGAACTCCAGCCGCGGGAACAGCGGCTCGCCCTTGGTCACCGCCGAACCCGGTTTCAATTTACCCCAGGTCAATTGCGAGGGCAAGAATCCGTCGTCGGCCGGGCGATACGGCAACTGCCGCCACACCCGCTCGATCGTCTCCGGAATGAACGGGGCCAGCACCAACGCCACCAGCCGGGTCGCCTCAGCGCAGGTGTAGAGGATCGTGCCCAGCCGATCCCGCTGCGACGGGTCCTTGGCCAGCTTGAACGGCGCGGTGTCGTCGATGTACTTGTTGGCCGACGTCGCCAGGTCCAACGCCAGTTGGATCGCCCGCTGGAACGCGCAACTGTCCATGGCCTCGGCCAACCGGCCGGCCAGGGCGTCGGCCAGATCGCGCACGGGGCGTTCGGCCTCGCCGGGGGCGCCCTCGGCGGGGACCTTGCCCTCGAAATACCGGCTGATCATGTTGGTCGTGCGGTTCAGCAGGTTGCCGACGTTGTTGGCCAGATCGCCGTTGCACTTGGACACGACCTGCGCGAACGCGAAGTCGCTATCCTGCCCGAACGGCACCTCGCGGAGCACGAAGTAGCGGAACCGGTCCACGCCGATCTTCACGCCGTTGGCGTCGGTGCGGGCGATGACCTCGGCCGGGGACACGAAGTTGTTCAGCGTCTTGCTCATCTTCTCGCCCTCGCAGGTCCACCACCCGTGGGCGAAGACCGTTCGCGGCAACTCGATGCCGAGGGCCATCAGGAGGCAAGGCCAGATCACCGCGTGGAACCACAGGATGTCTTTGCCGACCAGGTGCAATTCCGCGGGCCAGTACTTCGCCAGATCGCCCGGCTCACCCGCGCCGACGGCCGTGTAGTAGTTGCTCAGGGCGTCGATCCAGACGTAGATGGTGTGGGCCGGGTCGTTGGGCATCCGCACGCCCCAGGCCAGCGTCGCCCGGCTGACGGACAGGTCGCGCAGGCCCATGGCCACCTTGCTGACGACTTCGTTCCGCCGGGTCTCCGGCGCGACGAAGTCCGGGTGCGCGGCGATGTGGTCCAGCAGCCGCTGCTGGTATTTGCTCATGCGGAAGAAGTAGCTGGGCTCCTTGTAGCGGACCAGCGGCTTCTTGTTGACCGCCGACTTGTAGTCGTTGGCGGCAGCCTCGGTCTCGGTGACGAACTCCTCCTGGCCGACGTCGTACCAGCCCTCGTAGTGGCCGAGGTAGATTTCGCCGGCGTCGATCAGCCGCTGAACCAGCGTCTGCACGCGGGTCTCGTGCCGCGTCTCGCTGGTGCGGATGAAGTCGTCGTACTGGATGTTCAGCAACTGCCAGAGATTCTTGAACTGGACGACGTTCTGATCGCTGAGTTGCCCAGGCGTCAGGCCCTTGGCCGCGGCGGACTCGACCATCTTCTGGCCGTGCTCGTCGGTGCCGGTGAGCAGGCGGACATCGTCACCGAGCGCGCGGTGATAGCGTGCCAGCACGTCGGCGGCGATGGTGCAGTAGGCGTGCCCGATGTGCGGCACGTCGTTG
>JAQTVL010000453.1 GCA_028706835.1 Phycisphaerae bacterium
GAGAACGCGGGAAGGAAATGCAAAGTGCAAAATGCAAAACGCAAAATGGACAATGAGAACCGGACGTTCCTGGGCGTGGTTCCATTTGCCATTTTGCACTTTTCATTTTGCATTTTGCACTTCCTCAATGAACGAAAGCGTCTGCGATCCATAGACTCGCTGGTCCGCGATCCGCCAGGCGGCGGCGCAGTCCGGCGGGACAGCCAGCGACAGGTGCGAGTCGTGCCGCCACGCGACGACCACGTCGTCAGCGAACGAACCGGCCGCCTTCGCCTCATTCAACTTGAACCAGAGCTTGTCGGCGGCTGTTTCGGTCAGGCGATACGGCGGGTCGAGGAAGACGATCGAGAACCTGCCGGCTGGCGGCGGGGCGGGAATGCCTCGGCGGAGCAGGTCCGCCCGGACGATCTGCGACTGGTCGATCAGGTGAAGCTCTTCGAGGTTCTCTCGCAGCAGGCGAAGGGCCGTGCCCTCGACTTCGACGAACGTCGCGTGGGTCGCGCCCCGCGACAGGCACTCGATGCCCTGGCTGCCCGTGCCGCAGAAGCAGTCGGCAACGACGGCGTCGGCGATGCGCGGCGCGAGGATGTTGAACAGGTTGACCTTGACGCGGTCGGTGATTGGCCTGGTGGCTGCCGTCTGAGGCCCGCGCAGCAGCCGCCCGCGATGAGTTCCGGCGATAACACGCATGAGGGCATTATACAGGGGTCGGGGGTCGGGGTCAGGGGTCGGAAGAAGATAGAGGTTTCGAATCGAGTGAATTGGCCGCCCCGACCCCCGACCCCCAGCCCCTGACCCCTATTCTTTCTCGCTGCACCGGCAGACCATCTGCTTGCAGCCGGGGCAGCCCGTGGCGTATTTGGCCAGCGCGGTGTCCAGGTCCACGTCCATCACGTTGGCCAGCGTCGCCAGCCAGGCCAGCACGTCCGCGAACTCTTCCGCCAGCTCTTTCTTTGGGGCCTTGTCGCCGATGGCGCTGGCCAGTTCGCCGATCTCCTCAGCCAGCCAAAGAAACGTGCCGGCGGGCCCGCGGGCGCGGTCCTTGGCGGAATACATCTTCTCGATCAACTGCTGAAGTTCGGTGAGCGTCATCTCGGCCTCGATTCCATAATGGACCCCCTTTCATCCACATGCCCTATATAATCGTTTAGGGCGTGCAGACCATGATGCCGGGCGGAGAGCAGTGGGTCAATATGTTCCCGGAGTGTAGATGAGTACGGAAATCGTCACGCTGGACCGGACCAAGCGGCTGAACCACGAGGCCATCCGCCAGGCGGCCGAGATCATGATGGGCGGCGGCCTGGTGGCCTTTCCGACGGAGACCGTCTATGGCGTCGGCACGTGTACGCGAAGCAAGCACGGGCTCGAACGGCTGCGGGCGCTCAAGAAGCGCCCGCCCGACAAGCCGTTCGGCCTGATGGTCCCGTCGGCGTCGGCGGCCCACTGGTTCGTCCCGTTCATGACCGCGCTGCCCCGCCGGCTGATGCGCAAGGCCTGGCCCGGCCCGCTGACCATCGTCGTCGAGGTCGAGCACCCGCTGTATTGCCCCGCAGCCGACGTGTTCGGCTCGGAGGCGGTCGAGCCGCTGTTCAACTTCGACAACACGATAGGCCTGCGGTGTCCGGACGATCCGATCGCGTTGGCGTTGCTGGAGCGCGTGGACGGCCCGGTGGTTTCGGCGTCCGCCAACCACGCCGGCGAGGCCCCCGCGACCACGGCTGCGGAGGTCATCGCCGCGATCGGCAAGGACGTTGAACTGGTGCTCGACGGCGGGCCCGTGCCCTACGGCGTGGCCAGCACGGTGGTCAAGATCATCGGCGCGGGGCGGGGCTTCCAGATTCTTCGGGTTGGCCTGCTCGACGAAAGGACCATCGACAAGATGGCCATCGAAACCTGGCTGTTTGTCTGCACCGGCAACACCTGCCGCTCGCCGATGGCGGCGGCGGTGGCCCGCGCCCGCCTGGCCAAGGCGATCGGCTGCCCGGAAGAGGACCTGACGCTGGCGGGGTATCGCGTGCTGTCAGCCGGCGTGCTGGCTGCGGACGGCGTGCCGGCGACTCCGGCGGCGGCCGACGCGGTCGCGGCGCTGGGCGGCAACCTGGCGGCGCACAAGGCCGCCCGTTTGACTGTGGACGCCATTCGACAAGCTGATAGAATCTTCGTCATGACGGAGGCCCACCGCGACGCGGTCCTCTCGCTCATGCCGGCGGCCCAGGGCAAGATTCGCCTGCTGAGCGTCGATGAACCGATTGAGGACCCGATTGGCGGGGCCGACGAGGTGTACCGCCGGGTGGCGGACCAGATCGCCGCGGCTATCGACTTGTTGGTCAAGGAAGAAATCGAATGAGAATCTGTCTGGCCAGTGATCATCGCGGGTTCTCAGCCAAGAATCGGCTGGCGGCCATGCTGCGCGAGAAGGGCCACGAGGTTACCGACGTCGGGACGGACTCGGCTGCGAGCTGCGACTATCCGGACCTCGGCGGGCCAGCCGCCCAGCGGGTGGCTGCGGGCGACTTCGACGCCGGCGTGCTGCTGTGCGGCACGGGCATCGGCATGAGCATGACCGCGAACAAGGTCCCTGGCATCCGCGCCGCCCTGTGCCACGACGAACTTACCGCGGAACTGTCCCGCCGACACAACGACGCCAACGTCCTCTGCCTGCCGGCGGACCTGCTCGGCGAAGAGCTGATGCGCCGCATCGTGGAGGTCTGGCTGAACACGCCCTTCGACGGCGGCCGCCACGCCCGCCGGCTCCGCAAGCTGTCCGACCTGGAGCACGGCACGCGCCTGGGGCAGCAGTCATAAATCAACGCACTGCGAAGAGGCGAAGCGGACGCCGCGCCGGGGGGCGCTTGCGGACCCGCACATGTCCGCCCACCGCGTTGCGCCAAGGCGTTTGTATACGCCGGGTCATCCAGTTTCCGCGTGAACGTGGCATCCGCTGAATGTGGCATCCGCTTGCTTCTTCGCAATGAATTCCTCACAATACCGTCATGCCCCCCGAACGTCCGATCATCCTGGGGTTCCATATCATCTTCACCGGGTACGGGCACTGGTTGCCCAACGACATTCGGGGGAGCGGGTCGAGCGATGTGAACAGTGCGCCACTGCGAGCGCTTGGACCGATCCATCCTGGGCGCAAGACGGTCCAGCCGCCACGCGAGGAACTGCGGCAGTTCCTCCGCGACGCGGAGGCACGGCTCCAGTATCCCGTGCTGTGGTTTGACGAATCGATGCGGGCTGCGCTGGCGGACGGCCTTGGTGATGCAATTCGCGACGGCGGCTACACCTGCTACGCCGCTGCGATCTTGCGCAACCATCTTCACTGCGTGATCCGCCGCCACCGTGACGACGCAGACGTGATCTGCGAGCGATTGGCGAGCAAGTCGCGGGAGGCGATTATTGCCGCCCACCTGGAACTGAAAGATCACCCGATTTGGGGCCGCGATGACCATAAGGTATTCAAAGATAGCGTCGAGTCGATGTGGGTTGCGTTCCGGTACGTCGAGAACAATCCGCAAAAGGAAGGTTTGCCTCCCCAGTCCTGGTCCTTCGTAACCCCGTACGACGGTTGGCCCGGTACACAGGCGCGGCAGTTGCGATAGGTGTCGGCTTCCGCTTGCCTCTTCGCATCTTCTGATTCTTGAGGACCCCATGACTGCCATCGACTACCTTCGCTCCCATCGCAGTGAGTCTCTCGAACGCCTCCGCTCCGTGCTTCGCGTTCCTTCGATTTCCGCGAATCCCGCGAACGCGGGCGACTGTCGCAAGGTCGCGACGATGGTCGTCGACTACATGCGAAGTTTCGGTTTGCGCAGCGAGGTCGCCCAGACCGGCGGTTCGCCCGCGGCCGTCGGATTCTGGGATGGCGCCGGACCCGACGCGCCGACCGTGCTGCTCTACGGCCATTACGACGTTCAGCCTCCCGACCCGCTGGAATTGTGGTCCTGCGACCCGTTCGCCGCCGAGGTGCGATCGGTCGATGTGGCCGGCAAACCCGCTCCGGAAGGCGGTGTGCTCGTCGCCCGCGGGGCTGCCGACGACAAGGGCCAGTTCATGGCGCTGCTGGCCGGCGTCGAGGCGATCATGGCCACCGCGGGCAAACTGCCCGTGAACCTGAAGGTCGTCATCGAGGGCGAGGAGGAGGTCGGCAGCCCAAACCTGGCCGCGTTCATCCGCGGACGCAAGGACGAATTCGCCGCCGATGTCGTGCTCCTGGCTGACGGCGAACTGGACCCGCGAGGCCGGCCGACGATCGTGTCCTC
>JAQTVL010000454.1 GCA_028706835.1 Phycisphaerae bacterium
GGGGGCCTGATGCTGGCGGGGTGCAAGACGGACAAGGCTGTCAAGCCGGCGCCCGCCAAGACGCCCGACAAGACCGTCAAGACGCCGGACAAGGCCCCGGCCAAGACCCCCGACAAGGTGCCGGTCAAGACGCCGGACAAGACTCCCGCACCCGTGTCGGTGGCCGGGCTGCCTGACGGCAAGGTCGTCACCGACCTGTCCAAGAACATCGTCACCGTGGTGACGACGGACAAGCCGATCAAGGTCGACGGCAAGTTGGACGAGCCGGTGTGGAAGACCGCGTCCGCGATGACCGATTTCGTGCTCGGCAAGGGCAAGCCGGCTGTGCTCCAGTCGCGCGTGCTGGTGGCGGCGGACAAGACGAACCTATACGTCGCGGTGATCAACTACGAGCCGAACACCGACAAACTGGTGTGCAAGGCGACGGCCCGCGAAGACAAGGCGATCTGGGCGACCGACGATTGCGTGGAAGTCTATGTCGACGCCAACGCGGCCAAGGATGCCGATTTTTATGCGTTCTTCGTCACCCCGAAGAACGTGGTCTACGACCGCCGCAAGGTCGAGGCCTGGGACGCCAAGTGGGAATCGGCCACCGCGGTCGTGGCGGGCAAGGCGTGGGTGGTCGAGATGGCGATCCCGTGGGCGACGATCGGGATGAAGGGCGCCCCCGGCGACAAACTCGGCCTGATGGTCGCCCGCAACGAGCGGACAACGGGCAAGGGAACCGGCTCCTACCTGGTCCCGTGCAACGACGAGGCCAAGGACACCAACTGCTACCCGACGCTGCAAGTGGCGAAGTGATTCGACCGCTTGATCGGTGAAGCACAACAAGAACCCGGAGCGCCGCGCGGCGCTCCGGGTTTTTCATTGGGCCGCATACTCGTAGAGCGCGAAACTCAACGGCGACGGCAGGGCGAATTCCACGCGGCCGTCCGCATCCGGAGTCGCGCCGAAGTCCGCGCCCGCACCGGCAACCAGGCGGAACTCCGTCCGGCCGGTCGGCGGGGACCACAGCCGCAGTTTCGCCCGGTCGCGGCCGTTGAACTCGCGATACACCGCGACGTAACCGCCATCCTCGCGGACGGACTGAAACCCCGTCCACGCCCCGCCGGACGGCTCCCGGCCAATCGGGAAAATTCGACCCGCGTGGATTCGCGCCTGGTGGCAGCGATACACAGCCACCAGCGGCGCGAGGTCGAACGCCTCGCCCGGCAGGTTGCCGGCCTCGAACCAGCCGAGCGGCTGGGCCATCATCGTCACCGCGAAGCAGTAGTCGAACGGCACGTTGGCCGGGGCGATCGGGTCGGCGGCGTCGTAGTTGGCCTGGTTTCGCCACTTGTTGAGGAACTCGATCTGGAGCAGTTGCGGCGGGACGTAGTGGGCCAACTGCCACAGGTTCCGCAGCGCCCAATGCGGGAAGTAGTTCGACCACTCGGTGTACCGGTTCTCCACGAACAGGTTGCCGTATTCGGTGAAGCAGTGATACCCGAACCGCTGGCCCGCGGTCACGTCGAGGTTGAAGAACGCCTCGCCGTTCGTTCCCGCAAGCACCGCGTCGAGGAACGCCCGGAGGTTCGCCTCCGCCCGCTTGTCCGGCACGTGTACGCCGTCGATCTTGAACGTGCGGATGCCGAACTGGCGCCACAGCGCGATCAGCGTGCGGGCGTTGTCTTCCCAGGCGGCGTACGAATCCGCGGCCTCCGGGCAGAACCACAGGCACAACTCCACGCCGCGCTCGCGGGCCCGTTCGACCACAGGTAGCAGGCCTCGCGGGAAACGGTCCACATGCACCGCCCAGTAGTCTCCGACCCGCGGGACCTCGGGCAGGTTCGGCATGCAGAAGTTGCCATGCTGCCAGCCGTCGTCGAGCTGAAAGTGCGTCAAGCCCAGCCGGGCGGCCCCGTCGATCTCGGCCAGCGCGAACGCCTCGCCGATCCGGTCATAGCAGCCCCGGTCGCCCCAGGTGTTGAGCATGAGCATGTGGTCGCGCCCGGGCCGAGCGGCGCGGCGGGCGTGCTGATACTCCCGCACGGCTGACAGGAGCGACTGCTCCGTCGCCCCGCCGACGCCGAGGACCGTGCTGTAGCACCGGACCCACTCGCGCTTGTCGAGATCCTCGGGCAGCACGCCCAGCCCGAGCACCGTCACCTCCCAGCGATCAGCCACGAAGTCCGCGCCCGGCCAGGCGAGTTGCCGGTCGGAGCACGGGGCCTCGCGGAGCACGAAGAACCCGCCGCGGGAGAGGCCGTCGATCGCCAGCAGCAGGTTGCCGCGCAGGGCCACCGGCCATCGGGACAGCATCGCCGACCGCGACTCGACCAGGTTGTTGCAGTAATCGGTGACGTCGTGAAACTCGACGGCGCGGGCGACTGTGTGCCGCCCGCCGAGCACGATGCGCTCGGCCACCGGGATGGGCGGCGGCTTCGTCCGGAACGCCTTGGCCAGCCCGACGTCGCGCCATGCCTGCTCGTCGACGCGCTCGTCGCGCCACGATCGCGTCGCCCGGCCTCTCAGGTAGCAGTCGCTGGCGATGGCTGGGCAGCCCGGATAGATGCGGAACACGCGGCGAACCTCCAGCCCGCCCAGCCGGCAGAATACTTCGGCTGCCAGGTGGGCCGGCGAGATCGCGGTGGCTGGCATTTCGGCGGCGTGAAATTCGCCGGCCTCGGGTACACCGGGCTCGCCGGGGAAGGTGCAGTCCGGCGAGGTCCCCGGCATCTCCCAGCGGGCGCCGGTTCGCTTGTCGAGGATGAGGCGGGTCGCGGGCAGCCCGCCGTTCCAGGCGAATTCACGCCGGATAAGGTCGTTCTCGATGATCAGTGTGTTTCCCGCAAGTTCAGCGTGACAGTTCATGTATGCTCCTCCAGTGTCAGGAGCGTAGTTGTACCGAAAACGAAGGCGGTTGACCAGCAGCCTGTTGAGAGCGACCCGGAGCCGGTAAGATGCTCCGGGGGGCCAGCGTCCGAGAATGTCCGTACGGGCGCGTTACGGACAGTCGCGAGCGTTGAAAGACTGTAAGTCCTTATTCCACAAGGTACCCTCCGAATATTTCAAGAGCGGGGTAGGGAGATGAAATCTTCGGAAGAAGTTGGATTTCAAAGGGGGGGTGGGTGGTGAAATCCAACTTTGAAATCCAACTCACGCCCCGAGGTCGAACCCCCGCAACCCGGAGCGGATCGCCTTACCCTCGCGGAGACGGCTGGATGCGGTTAAACTGGATCGTGGAAGGAGCCGGCATGCGTGACCTCCTCTGTCTGTCGATCCTGATTGCTCTGTCCGCCTCGGTCGCCTATGCGGAGGACCTCCGGGCCACCGGGGCCAACGTGCTGGTGGTCTATCAGAGCGACGGCGCCGACGCCGACGGCAATGGCAAGTGCGACAGCCAGGAACTGGCTGACTACTACGCCGCCCGCCGCGGCGTGCCCGCGGAGAACCTGCTCGGGTTGGCGCTCAAGGAAAGCGGCAAGCCGATCAGCGGATGGAAGTATAAGCAGTTCTTCGATCTGATCCTCAAGCCGGTGGCGGACAAGCTGGCCACAAAGTCCAAGGACGGCGCGCCGCTGAGCGAGCAGATCTGCTACCTCGTCACGATGCCGGGCCTGCCGATCGCCATGGACACGGGGCACTCCGCGGAGAAGGACTCCAAGGACTGGTTCCGCAAGACGCGGCAGCGAAGCGCCGACCAATACCTCGTCTCGATCGCGGCGAATCTGAAGGCCGGCGTCAACGAGGCGGGCAACTGCCCCGGCGACGGCAAGGCCGGCCCGCTCGGTGCGGCCATGGATGAGCTGGTCGTGCCGATCTTCGGCATCTACGGCCAGCCGGGCCGGGCCAAGTCGTTCCGCCAGATGCGGGCCGACCAGCCCGAGAAGACCGGCGGCGTCTATCTGGTCACCCGCCTCGGCCTGGACCTGGCGACGGGGCGCGACATGCTCGACGGATCGCTCTACGCCGAGCGATACCTTCGGCTGCCCGAGCCGGACGAGAAGACGAACTACCGGCCTGCGATCTGGCTGGACCAGAAGACGGGGTTTGCCGCCGACCAGGTCGCGTCGATGATGCGGGCCGTGCCGATGGTGCAGGGGGTTGTCGGCGGCCCGTTCGCCCGTGGCGAGGGGCTCAATCGCCTCTGGCCGCTGGTGATTGACGCGGAGCCGGCGGAGATCGGGTTGCAGGCCAGGACGACGACCGCGCCGGATTCGCCTCTGCTGCCGCCGCACATCCCGACGGTCGTCGCAACGATCAGCAGGG
>JAQTVL010000455.1 GCA_028706835.1 Phycisphaerae bacterium
GTGGGCATGGCCGGCTCCTTGATAGCGTAACGCTGACGTATTCTATCGGCCGGTTGCCCCGGTCTACAACACTGAACCGGCGGCCCCTGCAATTCCAGTTGCCTAACACCAGTGTGGATCATATCATCTGCCGCAGCACTAACCGCACCTTTGGAGGAACGACCATGGCCGAAACCAAGACCGCCGAGCCCGTTGCCGTGCGTTCGCAGGCTGGACTGGCCGACATCGTCGCCACCGATTCGAACATCTGCTTTATCGACGGCGTGAAAGGCCGGCTGGTGTATCGCGGCTACGACGTGGCTGACCTGGCGGAGCACTCGACGTTCCGCGAAGCCGCGTATCTGCTGTGGTACGGCAAGCTGCCGACGCGGAAGGAACTGGCCCCGTTCCAGGACCTGTTCACCGGCGCCCTTGAGTTGCCGTGGTACACCATCATGGTCCTCAAGCTGCTGCCCCGCCGGGCCACGCCCATGGAAGTGCTGCGGACCGGCGTGTCCAGCCTGGGCAACTTCGACCCGGACAGCGGTCTGACCGACCCGGCCGCGGTGCAGCGAAAGTGCACGCGCCTCATCAGCCGGATGATGATGCTCATCTGCGCTCACGACTGCATCCGCCGCGGGCTTGACCCGATCGAGCCGGTGCAGGGCCGAACCCTCGCCTACAACTTCCTCTACATGCGCGACGGCGTGCCGCCGACCCCGGAGGTCGAGCGGGCGATGGAAGTCCAACTGATCCTGCACGCCGACCACGAACTGAACGCCTCGACCTTCGCCGCCCGCGTCGTCGCCTCGACCATGAGCGATGTCTACAGCTCGGTCACCGCGGCCATCGGGGCCCTTAAGGGCCCGCTGCACGGCGGGGCGAACGAAGATGTCATCCGCCTGCTCGACGAGATCGGCTCGCCGGACAAGGCCGAGGCTGCCATCAAGGACAAGCTTGCGAAGAAGGTCAAGATTCCCGGCTTCGGCCATCGCGTCTACAAGACCATGGACCCGCGGGCGATCGTGCTCCGCAAGTACGCCGAGCGGCTGGTCAAGGGCAACGCCGACATGGAACGAATCTACGAGACCGCGCTGAAGGTCGAGGCGACCGTGCTGGGCAACACGAAGGTCTACCCGAACGTCGACTTCTTCAGCGGCATCGTCTACCGGGCGATGGGCATTCCGAACGACCTGTTCACGCCGATCTTCGCGCTGTCGCGGGCTGTCGGCTGGACCGCCCACATCCAGGAGCAGTGGCAGAACAACCGCATCATCCGCCCGCGAGCCGAATACATCGGCCCGATGGACCTGAAGTACGTCCCGATCAGCAAGCGCACGTAGGGCAACCGTCTTCACGTACGACGCCCAGGGACTGCCGTCCCTGGGCTTTTTTCTGCGCCTCAAGATTTCTCCAACCGCCAACCGATAATCCCACACAGTCGCCGGCGGTTCCGTTGTCGACGGGCCCCGTCCATTCGCCGATGGAGATATGTCTATGGCTTGCCCATTTCTGGACGAAGCGGACACCCGGTGCGCGGGCCATTTCAACCTGAACCATCTGGCCGAGGCCTTCACGCAGTGCCTCGGCCGGTACCAGGCGTGCCCGGTCTACCAGCGGCTGATGCGCGACCGCGCGGTTTCGATGAGCCTGGCCACGGCAGGGGCTGCGACCGCGGGCGCGGCCCGGATCGCCGGGTAGCCGGCGTGCCGTTCGCGTGGCATTCCTGAAAGGCGCCGGCTGCTCGCCATGATCGACGCATCCTCCATGCCGGCCGGCGAAACGATTGTCCCGGGCAGCGACCTGCTCCGGCAGTTCCTCGACTACCTCACCGTCGAAGCGGGCCTGGCGGCCAACACCATCCTCGCCTATCGCCGCGACCTGCGGCGGTTCCTCGTGTTCCTCAAGACCGCCGGCCGACCGCCCACCGAGGCCACCACGCTCGACGTGCAGAATCACCTGCGGCAACTCAAACTGTCGCAACTGGCGATCAGCTCGATCAGCAGGGCCCTGGTCGCGGTGAAGATGTTCCTTCGCTACCTGGTCAGCACCGGCCAGGCGTTACGCGACATCACCGACGCGCTGGACAGCCCCAAACGCTGGCAACGGCTGCCGCACCTGCTCAGTCGGGACAAGACGGTTTCGCTGCTGGAGGGCCTCGATAGCGACGACGCGCTCTACTTGCGCGACCGGGCGCTGCTGGAGCTGCTCTACGCAAGCGGCCTGCGGGCGAGCGAGTCGACTGGGTTACGCCGCGGCGACCTGAACTCCCGCATCGGCTACCTGCGATGTTTCGGAAAGGGTTCGAAAGAACGGGTCGTCCCGGTCGGTCGGCCGGCCATCGAGGCCATCGATACGTATCTGGGCAATCTGCGGCCGAAGTTGGCGGCCAACGGCGGCCAGCGCGACGGCGACGCCTTGTTCCTGTCTGCCCACGGCCGGCCCCTGGACCGGACCGCCGTCTGGCGGATCGTCAAGCGGGCCGCCCGCCGGGCGGGGCTGATCGGCAAGATATCGCCGCACACGCTGCGACACTCGTTCGCGACACACCTGCTGTCCGGCGGCGCGGACCTGCGGGCCGTCCAGGAGATGCTCGGCCACGTCGATATCGCCACCACGCAAATCTACACCCACGTCGATTCCGACCGCCTTAAGAGCGTCCACAAGCGGTTTCACCCGCGCCCATAGGGGGTCGTCTCCTGGGTGGCACTGGCGGCTCGTCCGCCGGTGGGAATCCCCGCGTCGCGCCACCGCGCTCCCCTGCGACTCGACTGCGTCGAGGCTCTGGGTCGCGGCGAAACGGACCGCTGCGATTCCGGTATAATGCCGCCATCTTCGTCCGTGAAATCGGCGTTGGTGAAGGGCGAGTATCCATGACGCTCCCGATGTTGCTGCCGCTGCCCGCCAATCGCGTTCGACGAAACTACCGTGGCGGGCGGATGCTCGATGAACTCGAGGGCGCACTTGCGCCGACGGACGGCAACCGGCCCGAAGACTGGATCGCGTCGACCGTACTGGCCCGCAACCCGGGGCTGGATGGTGTCGAGAACGAGGGGCTTGCGACGGTAACGGCGCTAAACGGCAAGCCGGTGTTGCTGCGCGCTCTGTTCTCCGGGCACCCCGAGCACTACCTTGGCGCGTCGCACTTCGCGTCACTCGGCACGGAACTCGGGTTCCTCGTCAAACTGCTCGATTCGTCGATGCGGCTGCACGTGCAGGCTCACCCGACGGCTGCCTTCGCCAGGCGGTTCCTCAACTCCCGCTGGGGCAAGCTGGAAACCTACGTCATCCTGGGCGCCCGGTCGGGCTGCCAGCCCTACATCCGCCTGGGCTTTCAGCGTCCGCCCTCGCCGGCCGAGTGGCGGCGGATCATCCTGGAGCAGGACATCGCGGCCATGGATGCGTGCTTCGATCGCATCCCGGTCGCGCCGGACGAGGTCTGGGTCGTGCCCGGCGGCGTGCCGCACGCCATCGGCGAAGGGCTGCTCGTGCTGGAAACCATGGAGCCGACCGACCTGGTCGTCCGCTGCGAATTCGAACGCGAGGGCATCGTCGTCCCGCCGGCGGCGAGGTTCATGGGCCGGAACCCGGACTTTGCGCTCGGCATCTTCGACTACACCCCGCTGAGCGAATCCGCGGTGCGGGCCCGCTGCTGCATTGCTCCCACGGTGCTGCGGCGCGAAGCGGGTCTGCTGCACGAGCGTCTCATCGGCTCCGAGCAGACGGACTGCTTCGTCATCGAGCGGGTGAGCGTCGCCAGTTCTGCCGCGATTGCGAAAACGCAAACGATACAGATCGGCGTCGTCGCGGACGGGGCGGGGCAGGTTTGCGTTGGCGACGAGGCGATTGGCGTTCGTCGCGGCTCGCGGTTCCTGCTGGCGGCGGCTGCGCGCGAACTGCGCGTCGAGGCGTCCCCCGATTCCGTGACCATCCTCCTCTGTCGCCCGGGCTGACCTCAAGCATCCCGCTGGACGCACGGCGCCTCCCCTGCCATAATCAACAACCCTGTTCTTGCAAGGAGCCGCCATGCCCGCTGTACGCATCTGCATCGTCGTCGGCGGTCCGCCGTGTATGACCTCCATGTTCGCCAGCCTGGCGGTCGGCCACGATGTGGGTACGGTCATTCACGAAGGTTTGGCTGGCAAGAATGAGCCGGAAGTCTGGAAAGGAGCCCAGCTAAACGGTCGGTTTCTAATCACTCGGGACCTGGATTTCTCCGACACAAGAAAGTACGTGCCACCTTCGCCACGCCGGCTACTGCCGACAAGGT